>NZ_JBNFMU010000147.1:0-24705 GCF_049942315.1 Pseudomonas wayambapalatensis | reverse complement strand
AGCTGCTGATTCGGCAGCGGCTGCTTCGCGGGCAAGCTCGCTCCTGTGGGGGCGGGCTTGCCCGCGAATGGCCCTGGCGCCGATCGACGGCCAGGCCTGACTCCGCCCGCAAGGCAAGGTAGACTTGTCGCCCCCGCAGGAGTTGCCATGAACTATCGTCACGCCTTCCACGCCGGCAATCATGCCGACGTCCTCAAGCACATCGTGCTGACCCGCCTCATCGCCCTGATGTCGCGCAAGGAACAGCCGTTCGCCTATATCGATACCCACGCCGGCCTGGGTCTGTACGACCTGCAAGGCGACCAGGCGACGCGTACCGGTGAGTATCTCGAAGGTGTTGCCCGCCTGTGGAATCGCGAAGACCTGCCGGCTGCGACCGCCGACTACCTGCGCATCATCAAGCGCCTGAACGCGGATGGCGAGTTGCGCTACTACCCCGGCTCGCCGGAGTTGGCACGGCGCCTGATGCGCCAGCAGGATCGCGCACTGCTCAACGAGAAGCACCCTGAAGACGGGCCTTTGCTCAAGGAAAACATGAAGAAGGATCCGCGGGTCACCGTGCACCTGGGCGAGGGCTGGCATGTGCCGCGCGCCCTGCTGCCGGTGCAGGAAAAGCGCGCGATCATGCTGATCGACCCGCCCTTCGAGCAGGCCGACGAACTCAAGCGCTGTACCCTGGCGATGAAGGAGGCGATCGGCCGCATGCGCCAGACCGTCGCGGCCATCTGGTACCCGATCAAGGACCAGCGTTCGCTGACCCGCTTCTATCAGGACCTGACCAGCACGGGCGCGCCCAAGCTACTGCGCGTCGAACTCTATGTGCATCACCAGGACAGCCCGCAGGGGCTGAACGGCTCGGGCCTCGCCATCGCCAACCCGCCATGGGGGCTGGAGGATGAGCTCAAGGAGTTGCTGCCCTGGCTGGCCAGGGAGCTGGCGCAGACTTCGGGCAGCTTCCGCATGGACTGGCTGATCGCCGAATAGCCCCGCGCCGACAAGGGGCGGTGTGCCCCTGATCTTTGCGTTATAATCCCGCCCTTTAGCCGCCAGCCGCCCACGAGGCCGCTGGCGCATCTCTACCGAATGAAGAGGCTAGTCCCTTGGCATTGACGATTCTTGGCCTGTCCGGCGCCCTTAGCCATGACCCTTCCGCGGCCTTGTACATCGACGGCAAGCTGGTTGCCGCCGCAGAAGAAGAGCGCTTCGTGCGTGACAAGCATGCGAAGAACCGCATGCCCTACGAATCGGCGAAGTTCTGCCTGGAGCAGGCCGGTATCAAGCCGTCCGACGTCGATGTGGTGGCCATTCCGTTCGCCCCCATCAGCCTGTTCGGCAAGGCCCGCTGGCACTACGCCAAGCGCTACTGGTACGCCCCGGATCGCGCCCTCGACGCGATCCTGATGGGCAACCGCCGCTACAAGCGCTACCGCAAGAAGATCGTCTGGTGCCTGGAGCAACTGGGCTTCGACCCGAAAAAGGTCAAGATCGAGCCGGTCGAGCACCACCTGGCCCACGCCTCCAGCGCCTACCACTGCTCGGGCTTCAAGGAAAAGACCGCGATCCTGGGCATCGACGGCAAGGGCGAGTACGCCACCACCTTCTTCGGCTACGGCGAAAACGGCAAGATCCACAAGATCAAGGAGTTCTTCGACCCGGATTCGCTGGGCGGCCTGTATGGCGCGATCACCGAGTTCCTGGGCTTCGAGATGCTCGATGGCGAATTCAAGGTCATGGGCATGGCCCCGTATGGCGACGCCAGCAAGTACGATTTCTCCCGCCTGGCCAGCTTCGAGAACGGCGAACTGGTGATCAACACCGAGTACGCCAACGTCATCGGCCTGCGTCGCTATAAAGAGAAGGGCAAGGGCTTCTACTTCTCGCCCAAGCTGATCGAATGGCTGGGCCCCAAGCGCGAAGGCGATATCGCCGACGAGCCGTACATCCATTACGCGGCCAGCATGCAGGCGCTGTTCGAGAAGCTCGCCTTGCAGATGATCGACCACTACCTGGGCGACATCCTCAAAGAGACCGGCAAGCTGGCCTTCGCTGGTGGCTGTGCGCTGAACGTCAAGCTGAACCAGAAGATCATCGCCCGCCCAGACCTCAAGGAGCTGTTCGTCCAGCCGGCCTCCGGCGACGCGGGTACTGCGGTCGGCGCAGCGGCCTACGTGTCCCACGCCCGTGGTGTGCCGGTCGAGAAGATGGAGCACGTCTACCTCGGCCCTGCGTTCTCCAACGAGGACGTGATCGCCGCCTGTGCCCGCCATCCGAATGCACCGAAATGGCGCAAGCTCAGCGACATGCCGCAGCGTATCGCCAAGATCATGGTCGACGGCAACCCGGTGGCCTGGTTCCAGGGGCGCATGGAGTTCGGCCCGCGCGCATTGGGTGGTCGTTCGATCATCGGTTGCCCGAGCGTGCCGAACGTCGCCGACCGTATCAACGAGCAGATCAAGTTCCGCGAACGCTGGAGACCATTCTGCCCGTCGATGCTCGACACCGTTGCGCCGCAGATGATCAAGATCGACCATCCGGCTCCGTTCATGACCTTCACCTTCGAAGTGGCCGAAGAGTGGAAAACCCGCGTGCCGGAAGTGGTGCACGAGGACGGCACCTCGCGTGCCCAGGTGCTCAAGCGTGAGTACAACCCGCGCTACTACGACATGATGAAGGCGCTCGAGGAGCTGACCGGCAACGGCGTGTCGCTGAACACGTCGCTCAACCGCCGTGGCGAACCGATGATCTGCTCGCCTACCGACGCGCTGAACATGTTCTACGGTTCGGACCTGCAATACCTGATCATGGAAGACATCCTGGTGGTCAAGGACGGCGCGGCCCCGTATGACCAGCCGCTCTGACCTGCGCGTCCTGCAGTTCTGCCATGGCTACGACGGGCCGTTCCTCGACTGCGCCCGTCAGTACGCCAGCCTGTTCGAGGGGCGTGGCTACAAGGTCACCACAGTCTTCCTGACCGGGAAGGCCGACCCGCAGGTGGCCGCCGGCTGCGCCTCCGACGAAGTGCTGTTTCTCGAGTTCAGCTCCAAGGCCGTACGCGGTCTGAAGCTGGGCGCGATCCGTGCGCTGCGCAAGATTGCGGCCGAGCGTCGTTTCAGCTTCTGCATCGCCCACCGCTTCAAGCCGATCTATGTCGCGCTGCTGGGCACCGGCTTGCCGGTGATCGGCGTGCATCATGCCTTCGGCGATTACCAGCGCAAGGGGCGACGCCTGTTCGCCAACCTGTTTCGCAAGCGCTTGAGTCTGCTGGGTGTGTCCGACGCCGTGCGTGACGACATGCGCCGCTGTCTGGCGCAGTGGCCGCACGAATGCATCCAAACGCTGTACAACCGTATCGACGTCGAGGCGCTGCAGGCCAGTCTCGTGCCGCGCGACGAGGCGCGGCGTGCCCTGGGGCTCGATGCCCAGGCGTGGATCGTCGGCAACGTCGGCCGCCTGCACCCGGACAAGGACCAGGCGACCCTGCTGCGCGGTTTCGCCGAGGCGTTGCCGGGCCTGCCGGCCAATGCGCGGTTGGTGGTGCTGGGCAAGGGGCGGCTGGAAGACACGCTCAAGGCCCAGGCGAGCGAGTTGGGGATTGCCGACCGTGTCGACTTCCTTGGCCAGGTGCCGGATGCCCGCCGCTATTTCCAGGCGTTCGATGTATTCGCCCTGAGCTCTGACCACGAGCCTTTCGGCATGGTCCTGCTGGAAGCGATGGTCGCCGGTGTGCCGTTGCTGGCCACGGCCTGTGGTGGTGCGCGCGAAGTGGTTGAAGGCGTAGGCGTGCTGTTCCCGCTGGGCGATGCCGGGCAACTGGCGCAGGGGCTGAAGCACATGGCCGGGCTGAGCGACGATCAGCGTCGCGAATGCGCGCAACTGATGCTGCAGCGCCTGCGCGAGCGGTTTTCCGACGCAGCCGTGCGCCAAGCGTTCTGGCAGTTGCCGCAGGTGCGTGCACTGGAGGCTCGGGCCTGATGCTCAATCATCTGCAAGCCTGGCGCGAACGCGGCTGGGCCGTTATCGATGCGAACGAGTACGCCGACGCCTGGCAGCGGTTCGGCGGCAGTGTCGCCACCCATCCGCTGGTGGTCGAGCAACTGGCTGAACTTGCACAGATTCCGGTGCGCTACCTGGGCTGGCGCCGGGGCGGCGAGCTTGTGGCGGCAGTCCCTACCTGGGGACGGCACCTGGCGTTGTCCAAGGATGTTCTCAAGCGTCATGGCAAGAAGGGGCTGTTCGACCTGGGCAATGCCGAGCTCATCCTGCCTGCAGCCGTTGAAGCGGGTGCGCCCTTGCGCCATGCCGGGCGCTACCTGTCGGAGCTCAATCACGGGCGTTTCGAGGGTTTGAAACCCCAGGCCGAGCAATTGGCCATGGCGCGCCCGCATGAAGACCTTTCGAAGAAATTCCGCTACAACCAGCGCCGCGAACTGCGCCTGCTGGAGGAGGCCGGTGGAGTGGTGCGTCCAATCAGCGACTTCAGCGCCGCGGAGATCGCCGCGATGTACTGCGACCTGTTCCAGCGCCGCTGGAGCTTCCCCGCGACCGGCGCTGCGCGCATGGCCGAAGTCGTCGAGCGCCTGCGCGAGCTGCTGATCGGCTCGGTGCTGTTTCTCGAGGACAAGCCGATCGCCATCCAGTTGATCTATCGGGTCGAGTCGCCCGAATGGATCAGTGTCGAGTACGTCAACGGTGGTGTCGATCCTGAAACCAAGGCCTTCAGCCCCGGCAGCGTACTGAGCTTCCTCAATACCCAGGCCGCCTGGGAAGACGCCAACGCCCGTGGCAAGGCCCTGCGTTTCTCATTCGGCCGTGCCGACCGCGAATACAAGGACCGTTGGTGCAATCCGGTCCCGGTGTATCAGGCATGAGTCGCAAGCAGCAATTGCTCAAGCGCCACCGGCGCAACAAGCGCCTCGGGTTGGTGATCGCATTGTTGCTGCTGATCGCATTGGGAGCGCTGAGCTGGTGGTGGCTGCCACTGCTGCTGCTGCCGCTCGTCTGGGCTGCCCACGAAGCCTGGTTCGCCGACCATCTGTTCTACGCGCCCGGCGAGGATTACACCTTCGATTTCGGTGAGCACAGCCGTGTCGAGGCCGTCAGCATTCAAGGCGGCGTGCTGAACAGCGATGCATCGTTCGGCGATGATGACACGCTGATCCTCGAGATTCGTGTGAAGTCCGGGTGGCTTGGTCGCTTTCTCGATCCTCGGGTCGAGCTGGTCGCGGACGCCATGCGTGACAGCCAGACCTTCGAGCGCGGTGTCGATGGCGTGCGTTTTCTCAACCTGACCGGCCTTGCTGCGGCCCTGCGCGATGGGCGACTGCGCCTGTCGGGGCGTCACTGTCGGCTGCTGGGCGAACCACGCCTGTGGATAACCCCGGCGGTGGTGTTGCGCCAGCGTCGGATCATGGTGGTCGCGCCCCATGCTGACGATGCAGAGCTGGCGGCCTATGGGCTCTACAGCCAGGCCGACGAGGCCTGGGTGGTTACCTTGACCGCAGGCGAGATCGAGGCCGAGCACTATCAGCAGATGGGCCTGGCCAAGGCCGAGGCGGCGCAGCTCAAGGGGCGCCTGCGCGCCTGGGACAGCATCGCCGTGCCACGCTGGGCCGGGGTGCCGGAGGCCCGTTGCGTGCAGCTGGGTTACTTCTGTCTGCAATTGCCTGCCATGCAGGCTGCGCCGGATCAGCCAGCGGCCTCGCGCGAGGCGGATATGGCCGATATCCGGCCGTTCCGTCGCTTCAATCCGTTTCCGCTACCGGCCGATGCCGATGGTGCGCCGACCTGGAACAACCTGCTGGCCGACTTGCGCGTACTGCTGCAGATGGCTCGCCCGGAAATCCTGGTCATGCCGCACCCGCAGCTCGATCCGCACCCGGATCATCTCTGCGCCCAGGCCGCCGTGCTCGAAGCCCTGCAGGGGCTGGACTGGCAGCCGCAGACCTTGCTGTGCTACGCCAACCACCTGCACGACAACGACCGCTGGCCCATGGGTGACAGCGGCGACGGTGTTGCCCTGCCGCCGCAACTCGAAGCCGCTCAGCCCTGGGCGCCCTGCAGCCTGGTGCTGGACGTGCCGACCCAGCGCGACAAGGCCATGGCGTTGGGCATGATGCACGACCTGCAGCCGCCGGCCCCGTTCAAGCGTCGCCTGCGCCGTCTGTTGCAGCGCTGGCTGGCCGGGCGGCGACCGTCGCCTTACGGGGAGAACGAATTCTTCCGCAAGGCGGTGCGTCGACATGAACTGTTCTGGCGCCGCGAGCTGTGAGTGCCCGATGATTGACCGCGATGGCGTCACGCCCCCAAGGAATGCAATGAAAGTCCTATTTCTGGTGCAGAAGGAACAACGGGCCATCCTCGATCGCCTGTACGACGGCGTCGCGGCCAACTGCGAGTGCGACTTGCGCTGGCTGTCGAGCGACGACCAGCGCAACCTGCGGCGCTACTTCAAGCGTGAAGTGGACGTCGAGCGTTATGACCGTATCGTCTTTTTCCTGCGCTTCAAGCAGGAGATTCGCCAGGTCGGCTTTATCCGCACGGTCCCTAATCTGGTGATCCTCGAGCACGATGCCTACCAGAACTACATTCCCTGCAAATACACCGGCAAGTTCAGCGCGCACTACCGCAAGCTGCCTTGGGCGCGAGTGATCAGCTCTGGCTACATGGTCAGCGAGCGCCTGCGCCAGGAAGGTTTCGATGCGGTGTTCGTGCCCAAGGGCTATGACGAGCAATTGCTGACCGACCAGGGGCGCGAGCGTGATATCGAACTGGCCTTTGTCGGCAGCACCAAGAGCGTCGCCTATAGCGGCCGCAAGGCGTTGCTCGATGAACTGGGGCAGGTGGAAAACCTGGTGGTGACTCGCACCAAGTCCGGTGAAGACTACTGCAACACGCTCAACCGTATCCGCTTCTTCGTCAGTGCCGACGTTGGCATGGGCGAGTACATGATCAAGAACTTCGAGGCCATGGCCTGTGGCTGCGTGCTGCTGGCCTTCGACCAGGGCGAGGCGGAAAACCGTGCGTTGGGTCTTGAGGACATGCACAACGTGGTGCTGTACGACAGCATCCCGGTGCTGCAGGAGAAGTTGCGGACATTACGCGCCGATCCGGCACTCGCCGAACGCATCGCCGCCAATGGCCGCGAACTGGCGGTTTCTGGCTTTAGTTTTGCCCAGGTCGGGCGTAGCATCGTCGACCACATGATGCCCCCCCTCAGACCGCGAGCGCCGCTTAGTGCGTGGCAGCGCCTGCGTCTGAAACTGGGGCTTTGAACCACATCAACCTGTCCGTCGGACGGATCGGAAATGGCCGCAAGGCGGAGGGAGCCCAGTGCGCTTCTCGGAAAACAGTGACATCACGCTGGTGGTAACCAGTTGCGGGCGTTTCGACCTGCTCAAGACAACGCTGGAAAGCTTCGACCGCTACAACACCGCGTCGATCCGTGAGGTGTTCATCACCGAAGACTCGGGAGACGATGCGGTTCACGCGGCCGTTCCCGAGCATTGGAAGGCCCACTGCAAGGTGTTCGTCAACCGGCCCAAGCTGGGGCAGCTGGCGTCGATCGACCTGGCCTACAGCCACGTCAAGACGCCCTACATCTTCCACTGCGAGGATGACTGGAGCTTCTATCGCCAGCACTTTGTCGAGGACTCCCGGCTGATCCTCGAGGCCAGCCCACAGATCCTGCAGGTGTGGCTGCGCAGCCATGCTCACGACCTGGCGATCCATAGCCCCTACATTCGCCTGGGCGACCGGCAGGTCATCGCGCAGGTGCCGTGTTACCCGCTGCTTTCGGATAAAGCCGATTGGCAAGCGTTTTCGCTTAACCCAGGATTGCGCCGCCTGAGCGATTACCAAACCTGCGCACCATTTGCTGCCTATTCTGGAGAGAAGGCGCTGTCGCGTCGTTATGCCGAGCTGGGCCTGACTGCGGTCACGCTCGAGGGCGATGCGGTGCTGCATACTGGTTTCGGTAGCCATGTGACCTTGCCCGAGGAAGTTCAGCGCAAGGCCAAGCGTCGCCAGCGCGATCGGATCAAGCTGGTGGCCGCGCTCGTTGTAGGAACATTGGTCGGTATTGGAATCGGCTTTCTTGCTCATTGAATCGGTTGACCTGGCGGTCGGCCCGCCGGGTATGAGGGAGCTCTACCGATGAATGTTGTCAATGTGATGTGGTCGGGAGGTGCCCCGTACATGTCAGTTCACAAGGTGCACCGTCAGATGTTGTGCCATGTTGCAGAAGGGGCCGAGATCAGCAACTGGCTGCTGCTGGGCGATGGCCTGTGCTGCGGCGAGGGCACGACCCGAGAGTGGCACATGCCGCCTCGCACACTCAAAGGCCGAAGTTTCTGGCGCTGGCTGACGCCTGTGTTGCGGCGCCGTTTGTACAAGGCACTGCAGCAGACCCGACCCGATGTCTTGCTGCTCGACGGCATGGGTGTTGCGCGCCTTGTCTTGCCGTTGATGCGCCATTTCCCTGATGCGCGAGTGACGGTGCTTTTTCATGGGTCGACTCGGTTGCGCGGCAGCGACATTCGCTTGCTGCGTGCGGTCGAGGCGCACCGCCTGAGCATCGCTGCGGTTTCCCACACCCTTGCCCAGGCGCTGGAGCAGGCGCTTGGTCGTTCTGTCGAAACGCTGCGTGTCGCGCTGGACCCGCAGGTGTTCGACGCAGCACTCTTCGAGCGTGACCACGCCAGACGAGAGCTTGCCCTCGTTCAGCGTCCGGGGCCTGTATTCGGCGCGGTAGGCCGGCTGGTGGAAAGCAAAGGTTTCGAGATGCTGATCGAGGCCTTTGCCCAGGTGCACCGGCAGCAGCCGGACGCTCGCCTGGTGATCCTCGGCGACGGCGAGCTGCGAGAGCGCCTCAGCGCCCGTATCCAGGCGCTCGGGCTGGGCGAAAGCGTGCAACTGTGCGGTTATCGTCCCGATCTATCTCAGCTCTATCGTGCCTTCGACTGGCTGCTGGTGCCTTCGCGTTCGGAAGGGCTGGGGCTGGTGCTACAAGAGGCGGTGCTGGCCGATGTGCCGGTGCTGTGCAGCGACCTGCCGGTGTTCCGCGAGCAATTGGGGCAGGCCGGACGCTACCTGCCGGTAGGGGACCAGGCCGCCTGGGCGCATGCCATCGGGGAGTGCAACACGCTCAGCGTCAAGGAGACGGCTGCCGGGCAGCGTGAGGCGCTGGCCCCGGAGCAGGCCTGGCGGGCATTCAGCCAGGGCTCGCGGACGTTGTTGCGGGGTTGAGGCTCAGCGCTCGAGCAGCGCCGACTTCAGTTCGGTGAGTGGGAAGTGGTCGCCGAGCCGCTCCCGTTCGATGTAGTTCGCCAGATGCTGCACGTTGCGCCGAACCATGCGTGCCGACAGTGGAGGGCGCAGGAAACGCATGTCGGCGACATCGATGAGGCCAAGCTGTTGCTCAGGGGTGACCACGACGTTGCCCAGGTGCAATGAACGGAAGTAGATCCCTGAGCGATGAAGGTGGCGGATCAGCGCGATCAGTGCCGGCAGGTAGTCATTCCAGCTGAACCCCGGCAGGCGCGAGCGCTGCAGCAGAGTTTCGCCCGGCAGCGGGCGGTAGAGCACCGCGGTGCGCCCCGGCAGGTCCAGCTTGTGATGGCTGATCACTTCCAGAGTGGGAATGCCCAGTTGCACCAGGCGCGCAGCGTTGTCGATGAAGCGCTGGGAGTAGGGACGCAGCAGCGCAGATGAAATCAGACGCTTACGACGAAAAACCTTGAGGATATTGCCATCCTCGAGCAGGTAGACTTTGGCGCCGTGACTGTCGGCCTCCAGAACCCTGGCGCCGAGTGTCAGCTGATCGAAGTCGGGCTGGGAGAGTCGGGAGCATTGCATGGATGGGTGCCTTGTCTTCTGCAAGCAAAATGACTGGCAATAATGCCGAAAATAATGCGGTTGCACCATGACGGTGTCATTGGACTGATCGGGGGAAGGAATGTTGTATGAAAAGCGCTGGGCCCAGGCCTGGCTCGGATTCGGTTTCGTCTGGTTCCTGGCTGCGATCGCCCTGGCGCCGAGCAACAAGCTCTACCAGCAAGGCCTCATCCTGTTCCTCTGGCTACCGACCCTGGTCTTCGCCTGGTCCGCCCGGCACCTGTTCGTGAGCGGGTGGCGACGTCAGCCGGCACTCTGGACGGCGATTGCACTGTTGTTGGCCTGGGGAGCGTTGAGCCTGGTGTGGTCATCCACCGAAGAGGGCGGACGCGAGGGTAAGCGGCTGGTCTATATCCTGCTGTTCCTTATGGCTTTCCCATTGCTGGCGCAGCTTGGTGCCCACTGTGTGCGTATGTTGTTGCGCATCGGTGGAGTCCTGATGGCGGTTGCTGCACTGATTTCGATCTACCGCTTCTATCATGTGGCCGGCAACGTACTGGTTTCTCGTCTTGAGGGAATCGGTGAAATCAGCCATCCGATCCTGGGCGCCTATGTCGTCGGTGTCATGGCCGTATTGATGCTCAACGATTGTCCGCGCAACCGCTTCGTGCAGTCGGGTTGGCTGCTGGCTCTGGCCTGCCTGGGGGCTTTCATTGCCTTTTGCCAGAGCCGCGGCGCGGGCGTGGCCTTGCTGCTCACTGTGCTGTTGGCGCCATTCTGGATGCGTGATCGGCTCAGCAAGCTGGTCTTCGTGTCATCGCTGCTGATCACTGCCGTCGCGATATTCCTGTTCCAGGACCTGATCATGCAGCGGGGTTCCTCTTATCGGCCCGAGATATTCCAGTCCTCGATGCAGATGATCGAACAGCACCCATGGACCGGCCTGGGGCTTGGCGCGTTCTACCGCGTGGAGGCACTGGGGATCCAGTTCGACCATACCCACAATATGCTCACTCACGTCGCCGTCGAGCTGGGGCTGCCCGGTATGTTGCTGTGGATAGCGGTATGGCTGTTCGCCCTGCGCGAGATCCTGCGTGCCCGGGAGACCATGTTGGGCAAGCTGGCGCTGGCGGTCTGGGTGTTTTCAACTGTGGCCATGCAACTCGATGCGGCAAGCCTGACTGGCACGCCACGCGCGGAGTGGTTCATCAGCTGGTTGCCGGTCGGTCTGGCGATGATGTTGCCGTGGGTGCATGCCGAGCGAAAAGCCTGTGGTAAAATTTCCGGTTCAACCTGAACAGCGAGCTCGATGATGGCCGAAACACCGCGACCGGCGGAGAACCCCACCAGCCTGAAGATCTATTTCAGGCTCCTGGGCTATGTGAAACCCTACATCGGCATTTTCCTGCTGAGCATTGTCGGTTTCGTGATCTTTGCCTCGACCCAGCCGATGCTGGCGGGGATCCTCAAGTACTTCGTCGATGGCCTGAGCAATCCGCAAGCGGTGTTGTTCCCCGACGTTCCCTATCTGCGCGATCTGCAATTGCTGCAGGCGGTGCCGTTGCTGATCATCCTGATCGCTGCCTGGCAAGGGCTCGGGTCGTTCCTCGGCAACTACTATCTGGCCAAGGTCTCCCTCTGCCTGGTCCACGATCTGCGCCTGGAGCTGTTCAACAAGCTGCTGGTGCTGCCCAACCGCTACTTCGACAGTCATAACTCCGGGCACCTGATCTCGCGCATCACCTTCAACGTCACCATGGTCACCGGTGCTGCCACCGACGCGATCAAGGTAGTGATCCGCGAAGGCCTGACGGTGGTGTTCCTGTTCGTCTACCTGCTGTGGATGAACTGGAAGCTCACTCTGGTGATGGTTGCCATCCTGCCGGTCATTGCAGTGATGGTGAGTACCGCCAGCAAGAAATTCCGCAAGCAGAGCAAGAAGATCCAGGTGGCCATGGGCGACGTCACCCACGTGGCCTCCGAAACCATCCAGGGCTACCGCGTGGTGCGCAGCTTCGGCGGCGAAGCCTACGAAGAGCGTCGCTTCAGAAATGCCAGCCAGAGCAACACCGACAAGCAGCTGCGCATGAACAAGACCGGCGCCCTGTACACCCCGGCGCTGCAACTGGTGATCTACAGCGCCATGGCCGCGTTGATGTTCCTGGTGCTGTTCCTGCGTGGCGATGCCTCGGCTGGCGACCTGGTCGCCTACATCACGGCGGCAGGTCTGCTGCCCAAGCCGATTCGCCAGCTTTCGGAGGTCAGCTCGACCATCCAGAAGGGCCTGGCCGGCGCCGAGAGCATCTTCGAGCAGCTCGACGAGAAGCCTGAGGTGGATGGCGGTACCGTGGAGAAGGAGCGTGTCGAGGGTCGTCTGGAGGTGCGCAACCTGAGCTTCACCTACCCAGGCACCGAGCGTCAGGTACTGACCGACATCAGCTTCGTCGCCGAACCCGGGCAGATGATTGCCCTGGTGGGGCGTTCGGGCAGCGGCAAGTCGACACTGGCGGCGCTGATCCCGCGGTTCTATCACCACAACAAGGGCGAGATCCTGCTCGACGGTGTGGAAATCGAACACTATCGCCTGCGCAACCTGCGTCGGCATGTGGCCCAGGTGACCCAGCATGTCACCCTGTTCAATGACACCGTGGCCAACAATATCGCCTATGGCGACCTGGCCGGTGCGCCGCGCGAGGCCATCGAGGCTGCCGCGGCCGATGCCTACGCCAAGGAGTTCGTCGACCAGTTGCCCAAGGGTTTCGACACCGAGGTGGGCGAGAATGGCGTGCTGCTGTCCGGTGGTCAGCGTCAGCGCCTGGCAATCGCCCGGGCGCTGTTGAAGAACGCCCCGCTGCTGATCCTCGACGAGGCGACCTCGGCGCTGGACACCGAGTCCGAGCGGCATATCCAGGCGGCGCTCGACCATGTGATGGAGGGGCGCACCACCCTGGTGATCGCGCATCGGCTGTCGACCATCGAGAAGGCCGACCTGATTCTGGTCATGGACCAGGGGCGTCTGGTCGAGCGTGGTACCCATGTCGAGTTGCTTGAGGCTAATGGCCATTATGCCCGCCTGCACGCCATGGGGCTCGATGAGCCGGACAAGGCCGATATCACCTGAAACCCTCATGAATCGGGGCGTGTGCGCCCCGATTTTCACTGGAATTGTCCCCACCGCAGTTGGCGTTAAAGCCGCCGGCTGCCGTGTGCTAATATCCTGCCCCTGTTCATTTTTTCATATGGGTTGCCCATGAAGTTGTCCATGCCGCGTTTCGATCAAGCCCCGGTACTGGTGGTCGGCGATGTGATGCTCGACCGCTACTGGCATGGCGGTACCTCGCGTATCTCGCCTGAAGCGCCGGTGCCGGTGGTCAAGGTCGACCAGATCGAGGATCGGCCTGGCGGTGCGGCCAACGTTGCCTTGAACATCGCGGCGCTTGGGGCCCCGGCTTCGCTGGTGGGTGTCACCGGCCAGGACGAAGCAGCCGACAGTCTGGCCAACAGCCTGCAGGCCGCTGGTGTGCGTTCGGTGTTCCAGCGTATTGCGCACCAGCCCACCATCGTCAAGCTGCGGGTCATGAGCCGCCACCAGCAACTGCTGCGCATCGATTTCGAAGAGCCCTTCGCCACCGATCCGCTGTCGCTGGGTGCCGAGGTCGATGCACTGCTCGAAGGCGTCAAGGTGCTGGTGCTGTCGGACTACGGCAAGGGCGCACTGAAGAATCACCAGTCGCTGATCCAGGCTGCTCGCAGCAAAGGCATTCCGGTACTGGCCGACCCCAAGGGCAAGGATTTTTCCATCTATCGCGGTGCCAGCCTGATTACCCCCAACCTCAGCGAATTCGAGACCATCGTCGGGCGTTGCGCCGATGAAGCCGAGTTGGTCGCCAAAGGCCTGCAATTGCTCGATGATCTTGACCTCGGCGCGTTGCTGGTGACGCGCGGGGAACACGGCATGACCCTGCTGCGCACCGGGCATCCGGCCTTGCACCTGCCGGCCCGCGCCCGCGAGGTGTTCGATGTCACTGGTGCTGGCGATACCGTTATCTCGACGCTGGCGGCTGCCATTGCCGCAGGCGAGGACCTGCCGCACGCGGTGGCCCTGGCCAACCTGGCCGCAGGCATCGTCGTCGGCAAGCTGGGTACGGCGGCCATCAGCGCCCCGGAATTGCGCCGGGCGATCCAGCGTGAAGAAGGCTCCGAGCGCGGGGTACTGGGGCTCGAGCAACTGCTGCTGGCCATCGACGACGCGCGTGCGCACAACGAGAAGATCGTCTTCACCAATGGTTGTTTCGACATTCTCCACGCTGGGCATGTGACATACCTGGAGCAGGCTCGCGCCCAAGGGGATCGCCTGATCGTTGCGATCAACGACGATGCTTCGGTCAGCCGTCTCAAGGGGCCTGGGCGTCCGATCAACAGCGTCGATCGCCGCATGGCGGTGCTCGCCGGCCTGGGCGCGGTGGACTGGGTCATCAGTTTCCCTGAGGGAACCCCTGAAAACCTGCTGCGCCAGGTCAAGCCGGATGTGCTGGTCAAGGGGGGCGACTACGGGATCGACCAAGTGGTTGGGGCGGATATCGTCAAGGCCTATGGCGGCACGGTGAAAGTGCTGGGCCTGGTCGAGAACAGCTCGACCACCGCGATCGTCGAGAAAATTCGCAAGAACTGACCTGCCCTTGAAGGCGCAGGGCAGGTGGCAGCGGCCAAGCGCCGCTGCTGCTATTTATGCAGTGTGGTCTTCGCCCGCTGCAACAACGCCCGCGCCTTGTCGCTGAAACGCTGCAGGTGCGAAGGCTTCTCGGGCCGACTCTCCACCAGCCCTTGCTGACGCACCCATTCCCGCCAACGTACGCGTTCCTCTCTCACCACCCAGCCATCCTGCAGGGCGAAGCTTTCGGCCAGGTACAGCCCGCGCGTGCTCGCGGGAACAAGCTGGTCCTTCTTCAGGGTGTACAGCTCCGCCAATGGCTGGCCGTCCTTCAGGGGCATCAGGTACAGGTCGGGGCGCTTGCGGTTGAGCCGGGCCACCAGTTGGTCACCTTCCAGGCGCTCGTCGACGTGAAACAGGCTGAGCGACTTGGCCTCCTTGGGTACTTGCAGGCGCAGATCGTAGATCAGTTGCAGCGAGGCGGTGGGCAGGTGCACATAGGCCCGTGGCCGCTCCAGTAGCATCAGGTTGCCGCAGTGTACCGGCCGCGCCGCGCCCGAGGCCGGGCTCAGGGTGAAGGGCAGGGCTTCGCGGTAGTGCAGGGCAGCGGCATACGGGGCGGGTAGCCAGGTGTCGTTGAAGCGTCCGCTCAGCCAGCCTTCCGGGGTTTCCAGCAGGCACTCTTCTGCCACTTCCTGAATGGCAGTGTGCAGTGGGAGGTTGAGCTCCTGGGCAGGTACGTAACCGGAGATCAGCTTGAGTACCACGTCGCCGCGGTCCTGGCGGCGTTGACGCACCAGCACCCAGTAGTCGCGGTTCTGCCAGTTGAGGGTCAGGCGTACCGAAACGCCCAGGTTGGCCAGTTCGATGACGAAGCGTTGGCTGTCATCCAGCTGGATCGCCTTGCGCCGTTGCAGGGTCTGGGCGAAGTTCAGCGGCATACCGATGCTCTGGTAACTCAGGCGTTCGGGGGTGGCTTCGACATGCAGCGGCAGGGTCTTGAAGTTGCTCGGGTTCTTGCGGATAAGCGTACGCGCCACGAGGCTCCTCCTTGCATTCGGCGGCCGCGTGAGCGGCTCAGGCCTGGCCCAGAATACGGGCGACGGTGGCCACGTTGTGGGCCAGGTGCAACGGATTGATGGTGCCGACAATAGCACTGCTCACCCCCGGATGGGTGAACAGCAGCTCGAAGCTGGCCTGGACCGGGTCCACGCCTGGAGACAGGCAGATATGCCCGCTGGCCAGGGCCTTCTTCACCAGGATGGCCTTGCCGTGTTCGGCAGCGTAGTCCAGCACCGGGCGCTCCGCCTGCTCGTTGAGGTTGTAGGTAACCATCGCGCAGTCGCCCTGCTCAAGCGCTTTCAGGCCGCCGGCGGCGGTCTTGCCGGAGAAGCCGTAGCCGAGGATCTTGCCCTCCTGCTTGAGTGCGGCGAGCGTCTGGTAGACCTCTTGCTGCTCGAGGATGGCCAGGTCGTTACCGTCGGAGTGCACCAGCACCAGTTCGATGCGGTCGGTTTCCAGGCGCTTGAGGCTGCGCTCGACTGAGCGTCGGGTATGGGCGGCGCTGAAGTCGAAGTGCGACAGACCGTTTTCGAACTCTTCGCCGACCTTGCTGACGATGATCCACTCGTCACGCTGGCCACGCAGCAGCGGGCCGAGACGCTCTTCGCTGCGGCCATAGGCCGGCGCGGTGTCGATCAGGTTGATGCCCAGCTCGCGAGCCTGCGACAGCAGCAGGCGGGCATCGTCGTCGCCGGGAATGGTGAAGCCGTTGGGATATTTCACGCCCTGGTCGCGGCCAAGCTTGACCGTGCCCAGCCCCAGTGGCGATACCTTCAGGCCGGTGCTGCCCAACGGGCGGTGGAAATCGTGCAGGGTCGGCAGGCTCATGGCAGCAGTTGCTCCCAGGCTGGCACGCCGAGCGGTGGACGCGGCAGGTCCGTCAGATCGACCTGGGCGCTCGGGCGAATACCATCGCGTTCGAAGGCGGCCAGGATGCGGTCGGAGAAGTCTGGCGCCAGCGCCAGTTTGGTCGGCCAGCCAACCAGCAGGCGATCCTGCTCGCTGAGGAACGCGTTGTCGGGGCGCACCAGGCCCGACTGTGCGGGCTCTGCGCGATCGACGCGCAAGGTCGCCCAGCGCACCTGGCTTTGATCGACCCAGGGCAGCAGGCTGGCGATCTCTTTTTGCGCCGCAGCGATCTGCGCGGCCGGCTCGCGTGCCACGCCATCGGCTTCGGCGAGGTCGCCGCCCAGATACCAGACCCACTGGCCATCGGCCGCCGGGTGGGTGGTCACGGTGACCCGTGGCTTGGGCCCACCGCCCAGGCAGTGGGCGTACAGTGGCTTGAGGTTGGGGCCCTTGGCCAGGACCATGTGCAAGGGGCGGCGTTGCTGCGCGGGCTGGCTCAGGCCGAGGGCATGCAACAGGTCCTCGGTGCCGCCGCCGGCACTGAGCACGATGCGTTGTGCGCGGATCTCGCGGCCATCGACCTTCAGGCCGACCAGCGCCTGGCCTTCGTGCAGGGGTTCGATCCGCTCGCCGGCGAGCAGGCTGTCACCGGCGAGCTGCGCGAGGTTGGCGAGCAGGCTGGGCACATCGATGACCAGCTCGGCCAGGCGGTAGACCTTGCCTTTGAACGCGCGATCCTGCAGGGCAGGGGGCAGTTGCTCGCCCTTGACCTGGTCGACCCGGCCTCGCACGGCCTTGCTGGCGAAGAAGCTGGTGAGGTTGCCGGCCAGGGTGCCCGGCGACCAGAGATAGTGGGCGTCCGAGAGCAGGCGGGTGTCGCGCAGGTCCAGCTCGCCGCTGCCGGCCAGCGCCTCGCGCCAGCGCCGCGGCATGTCGGCGATGGCCTCCGAAGCGCCGGTCAGCGCGCCATGCAGGGCGTACTTGGTGCCGCCATGGATGATGCCCTGGGACTTGATGGTCTGCTCGCCGCCAAGGCTGGCGCGCTCCACCAGCACTGTCGAATAGCCCAGGCGACGTAGCCGGGCATTGAGCCAGAGGCCTGCGACCCCGGCGCCGACGATGAGGACGTCAGTGGAAATGGCGGATGGCATGCGGGCACCTCGAAAACTGGAACGATTGCCCAGTATACAGCCCGTGCCCGGCAATGTTGCCTATCGATCAATGCCCAGCAGTCTTGGAGAAGAGCTGGATCACCACCACGCCCCCTACGATCATCGCCATCCCCAGCATGGCCGGCACATCCAGCTTCTGCCCATAGATCACCAGCGCTGCGAGGCTGATCAGCACGATCCCCATGCCGGACCACACCGCGTAGGCGATACCCACCGGGATGCTGCGCACCACCAGCGTGAGCATCCAGAAAGCCACGGCATAGCCGCACACCATCAGCAGCAGCGGCAACGGCGTACTCAGGCCCTTGACCGCTTTCATCGAAGCGGTGGCGATGACTTCGGCGCAGATGGCGATGGTGAGATAGGTGTAGGCATTCATGATCGGTTTCCTCTGGTTACTGGTCGGGCATTCTAGGTTGTTCCTGATTGCGGTAAAGTGATTACCTATCGATTCTGGAGATAGGTAATGGCCGAACAGTGGAACCTTGAACAGTTGCGGCTTTTCGTCCAGGTCGCCGAGCTACGCTCGTTTTCTGCCGTCGCCCGTGCCCAGCGCAAAGCGCAGTCGGCCGTGAGCAACGCCATTGCGCTGCTCGAAGCAGACCTTGGCGTGACACTTTTCGAACGCAGCAGTGGTCGCCAGCCGCGCCTGACCGAAAGTGGCGAAGCCTTGCTGCGTGACGCCCAGGAGTTGTTGCGTCAGTGCGAGCGGCTCGATGGTCGCGCCCAGGCCTTGATGCGCGGCCAGGAACCGCTGCTGCGGGTGGCCCAGGATGAAGCCATGCCCTACCAGCCGGTGATCGACAGCCTCGATGAACTGGCCAGCCAGTTCCCCTTTCTCCAGGTGCAGCTGGCCAGCGGTGCACAGGGCGACGTGGCGCGCAAGCTGGTTGAGCGACGCGCGGACCTCGGCTTGTTCTTCCATCACGAAAGCATCCCGGACTCGCTGGAGCGTCGCACCCTGGGCAGCGTCGAGATGGTCACGGTCTGTGCTACGCATCATCCGCTTGCCCATGCCGGGCGGGTAACCTGCCAGCAGCTGGCGCGCCACCGGCAGTTGCTCATCGCCCCACAGGACAGCGACTATCCGGGCGGCGAGCCGGTCAGCGCTCAGGTCTGGCGTGCCGACAGCTTCTATGTCATGGCCGAACTGCTGATGCGAGGCCTGGGCTGGGCCTGGCTGCCGCGGCATGTGGTGCAGTACCCGACGTACCAGGCGCACATGGTCGAACTCGACAGCGAATGGCGTCCGCCTGCGCTGGTCGCTGAGCTGGCGTGGCGGCGCGACGAGCCGCTTGGGCCGGCAGCTCAGTGGCTGGCTGAACGCTTTGCCATGCACCTGCGGGCAATCGGCTAGGCCAACAGCCCTTTTGCTGCCGATACCAGGGGCCGTCTTCAACGCTCTATGGGCGAGTGCAGACACATTTCAGACAGACCCTAGTAAACTGCGGCGCCATGAACAGAACCCTCTACACCCTGCTGTTTCACCTGGGCCTGCCGCTGGTTGCGCTGCGCCTGTTCCTGCGTGGGCGCAAGGCGCCAGCGTATCGCCAGCGCATCGCCGAGCGCTTTGCCTGCAAGCTCCCGGCCATGCGCCAGGGTGGCATCTGGGTGCATGCGGTGTCGGTGGGCGAGAGCATCGCTGCGGCGCCGATGGTCAAGGCACTGCTCAAGGCCTACCCGGACCTGCCCATCACGCTGACTTGCATGACACCGACCGGTTCGGAGCGTATCCGCGCGATGTTCGCCAGCGAGCCGCGGGTCCAGCACTGCTATCTACCCTACGACCTGCCCTGGGCAGCGGCGCGTTTCCTCGATCATGTGCGTCCGAAGCTTGGCGTCATCATGGAAACCGAGCTGTGGCCCAACCACATCCACCAGTGTGCCAGGCGCGGTATCCCCGTTGCCCTGGCCAATGCGCGGCTGTCGGAGCGCTCGGCACGCGGTTATGCCCGCTTCGCCGGGCTGACTCGGCCGATGCTCGAAGAGATGAGCCTGATTGCGGTACAGACCGAGACTGAAGCAGAGCGCTTCCGCAGCCTGGGCGCCCGCGCGCAGTGCGTGCAGGTGACCGGCTCGATCAAGTTCGACCTGAAGGTGGATGATCAACTGCTGCCACGCGCACGCCAATTGCGCGAGCAGTGGGCGGCGACGCAGCGCCCGGTATGGATCGCCGCCAGCACGCATGAGGGTGAAGATGCGCTCATTCTCGAGGCTCATCAGCGCCTGTTGCAGGTTCATGGCGATGCATTGTTGATCCTGGTGCCGCGTCACCCGGAGCGTTTCGATGCAGTACACGCGCTGTGTCGCGAACGTTTCACTACAGTGCGACGTTCTTCAGGAACAGCGGTGGACGGGCAGGTCCAGGTCCTGCTTGGCGATACCATGGGCGAGTTGATGTTCCTCTATGCCCTGGCCGATATCACCTTCGTCGGCGGCAGCCTGGTGCCCACGGGCGGACACAATCCGCTGGAACCGGCGGCGTTGGCATTGCCGGTGATCACTGGGCCCCATGTGTTCAACTTCCTCGAGATCACTGCGATGTTGCGTGAGGCCGGGGCGCTGCAGCAGGTGGACGATACGGAAGGCTTGACCGTGGCAGTGCGTCGTCTGATCGAGTTGCCGCAGGACGGCCGGCGCATGGGCAAGGCGGGCAGGGCGGTGATGCAAGCCAATCAAGGGGCCTTGCAACGCCTGCTCGAGGGGCTGGGCGGCTTGCTGGGGTGTCGGTAATTAAGTGAGGCCTCTGCCCACTGACCCTTGTTTACCTTGATCAAGACGCGCGCCATGCCGGCGCGCTTTTATCAAGGTAAACATCATGGTATTCAAGACATTAGCGCTATTGCTGTCGGTAGTGGTCCTGCCGGCTCATGCCTTCATCGTACCGCGGCCCTACCCGGGAAAGGCCGCCCCGGCGCCACGGGTCAGCATGATGGTCGATTACGCGGACTCCAAGGCGAAGATCGATCATGCCGGGGACTTCCTCACTCCGGATTGGAACGCCTCCTTCGCAGTGGACGATGAGTCCAGGGGGCGACTGTGGTTCCTGGAGAAAGCGTTTGGAGGGAAGAACTTCAAGGAATCCGTCACCCTGACCAGTGGTGGCAAGCGCTGCAAGTTCACCCTTCGTTTCGATGCATCGAGCCGCGAGGTGAGGGCCAGCACGACGTCCTCCGGGTCGGAGTTGGCAGACTGCAGGAGCTCGATCGAGATGAACGGTGAAGTGCTCGATGTGCGATTCACAATGAACTGAAGTGGCGAGCGGCCTGCACGTGGGGCGCACGTGCAGGCCGCTCTCTTGAAGTGCGTTGGGGTCTGGTTCAGGGTCGCCGTTCGAAGTTCTTCGCCGCTGCCGCAGCCAGATCCGGTGGCAGGAAGTCCTTGTCCGGGTTGTAGTCGGCTTTCAGGTAGCGCCCCAGGTCCTGCAAATCTTGCGGGCTCAGGGTGCCAGCGGCCTGTTTGAGGCGCAGGTTGTCGAGGATGTAGTCGTAGCGGCTGTTGTTGTAGTCGCGCACCGACGTGTAGAGCTGACGCTGGGCGTCGAGCACATCGACGATGTTGCGGGTTCCGACCTGATAGCCGATCTCGGTAGCTTCCAGGGCGCTCTGGTTGGAGATGATCGACTGCTTGCGGGCCTGCACCTGCTCCACATCGGTATTCACCGCGCGGTGCAGGTTGCGGGTGTTCTCCACCACCTGGCGGCGCAGGCTTTCGCGCTGCTGTTCGCTTTGGCTCAGGCGGGCATAGGCTTCACGCACCTGCGAGCTGGTCAGCCCGCCGCTGTAGATCGGGATGTTCAACTGCAGGCCAATGCTGGTCTGCTCTACATCACCGCCGTAGCGCACGCCGGGTTGTGGCGCTGGGTTGGTGAAGCCGAGGTTGTCGTTGTCGCCTTTCTGGTAGCGCGCCACGGCGTCGAGGGTCGGGGCGTGACCGGCCTTGCGCTGGCGCAAGGTTTCCTCGGCGGCATCGACGGCGTGGTTGGTCGCCAGCAGGTTGAGGTTCTGCCGTGCGGCGGTCTCCACCCAGGCCTTGGCGTCGTTGGGCGCCGGCACCTGCACCGGCAGGCTGTGGACCACACCCTGCAGCGATCCGTACTCACGGTTGGTCAGGGTCACCAGCGCCTCGAACGCGTCCTGCACCTGGCGCTCGGCGATGATCCGGTTGGCACGGGCGGTGTCGTAGCTGGCCTGGGATTGCAGTACGTCGGTCTTGTCGGAGAGCCCGACGTCGAAACGCTCGTTGGATTGGTCGAGCTGGCGCTTGAATGCTGCTTCCTCGGCCTTGGTCGAGGCCAGGTTGTCCTGCGCGCGCAAGACAGCGAAGTAGTTTTCGGCCGTTTGCAGGATCAGGTTCTGCTCGGTGGCCGACAGCTCCAGCGCCGCTTGCTCGTTGACCGCCTCGGCGGCCTGCAGCTGGAACCAGCGGTCGGCACGGAAGATCGGCTGCGACAGCGTGGCACTCCAGGAGTTACCGCTGCGGTTGGAGGTGATCGAGGGTTCGTCCAGCTTGGTGCGGGTGTTCATCATTTCTGCACCGGCGGACAGATTGGGCAGCAGGCCTGCCCTGGCCTGGGGCACCACTTCGCGGCGGGCGCCGTAGTCGGCGCGGGCGGCGGCGAGGTCGGCGTTGTTGTTCACCGCTTCCTGGTAGACGCTGACCAGGTCGGTCTTCACCGTCGTGGGCACATCCGCTGCCCAGACCACTCCGTTGGACGCACAAGACACGGCAATCGCCAGTGAAAGTTTGCGCAGCATAGGGCAATCCTTGTACGAAATTGAATTTCTGAACTGTTGAGTATCGTGCGATGCGCCAGTGTAGTGCCGCGCGCCGTCGGCAACAATCCGCCTGTTGCGCCTTTCGTCTCCCGTGCATTTACGGGCTTGGCTTTGCCGACCACTCCAGTCTAGACTGCGCACGTTCTTGTCGGGGTGCCTTGAATCGAAGGCTGAGATCGGAGAGTTTCCGGATCCCGTTGAACCTGATCAGGTTAGCGCCTGCGTAGGGAACAAGATTGCTCGCCTTCCCGGGGAGCCTCTTGTGCCAGGTCCGGGAATGTCAGCGCTGTCATGCAGCCAAGGCACCCCCCATGTATCCGGCACTGCACTCCATCCAAGGGGTGCGTCCGCGCCTTTCAGGTTCTCCCCGACATTCCGCCCGCTAGGAAGCTGTCTGGAGAGCCTGTGATGAGTAAACAAGAAAAAGCGATCAGCCTGAGCGAGTCGGCCAAAGTCGACCAGCAGTCCGTGCAACCCCTGCCCAATTCGCGCAAGGTCTACGTCCAGGGCTCGCGCCCGGACATCCGCGTGCCGATGCGCGAGATCAGCCTGCACGACACCCCTACCGACTTCGGCGGCGAGAAGAACGCCCCGGTGCTGGTCTATGACACTTCCGGCCCCTACACCGACCCCAACGTCATCATCGATGTGCGCAAGGGCCTGGGCGATGTGCGCTCGGCCTGGATCGACGCGCGTGGCGACACCGAGCGCCTGGAAGGCCTGAGCTCGAACTTCGGCCAGCAGCGGCTGAACGACGCCGAACTCGCCAAGCTGCGCTTCGCCCACGTACGCAATCCGCGCCGCGCCAAGGCCGGCGCCAACGTCTCGCAGATGCACTACGCGCGCCAGGGCATCATCACCGCCGAGATGGAATACGTCGCCATCCGCGAGAACATGAAACTGCAGGAGGCGCGCGCTACCGGCCTGCTCGACCAGCAGCACGCCGGGCACAGCTTCGGTGCCAGCATCCCGAAGGAGATCACCCCCGAGTTCGTGCGTGAAGAGATCGCCCGCGGTCGCGCGATCATCCCTGCCAACATCAACCACACCGAACTCGAGCCGATGATCATCGGCCGTAACTTCCTGGTGAAGATCAACGGCAACATCGGCAACAGCGCCCTGGGCTCCTCGATCGAGGAAGAAGTGGCCAAGCTGACCTGGGGTATCCGTTGGGGTTCGGACACGGTCATGGACCTGTCCACCGGCAAGCACATCCACGAGACCCGCGAGTGGATCATTCGCAACTCGCCGGTTCCGATCGGCACCGTGCCGATCTACCAGGCCCTGGAAAAAGTCAACGGCGTTGCCGAAGACCTGACCTGGGAGCTGTTCCGCGACACCCTGATCGAGCAGGCCGAGCAGGGCGTGGACTACTTCACCATCCATGCCGGCGTATTGCTGCGCTATGTGCCGCTGACGGCCAAGCGTGTCACCGGGATTGTCAGCCGTGGCGGTTCGATCATGGCCAAGTGGTGCCTGGCGCATCACAAGGAGAACTTCCTCTATACGCATTTCGACGAGATCTGCGAAATCATGAAGGCCTACGACGTCAGCTTCTCGCTGGGCGATGGCCTGCGTCCGGGCTCGATCGCCGACGCCAACGACGCGGCCCAGTTCGGTGAGCTGGAAACCCTCGGCGAGCTGACCAAGATCGCCTGGAAGCACGACGTGCAGTGCATGATCGAAGGCCCAGGCCACGTGCCGATGCAGTTGATCAAGGAGAACATGGACAAGCAGCTCGAGTGCTGCGACGAGGCGCCGTTCTACACCCTCGGCCCGCTGACCACCGACATCGCTCCGGGCTACGACCACATCACCTCCGGCATCGGTGCGGCGATGATCGGCTGGTTCGGCTGCGCCATGCTCTGCTACGTCACGCCCAAGGAGCACTTGGGTCTGCCGAACAAGGATGACGTCAAGACCGGCATCATCACCTACAAGATCGCCGCGCACGCCGCCGACCTTGCCAAGGGCCACCCGGGCGCGCAGATCCGCGACAACGCATTGTCCAAGGCGCGCTTCGAGTTCCGCTGGGAAGACCAGTTCAACCTCGGCCTGGACCCGGACACCGCCCGCTCGTTCCACGACGAGACCCTGCCCAAGGAGTCGGCCAAGGTTGCGCACTTCTGCTCGATGTGCGGGCCGAAGTTCTGTTCGATGAAGATCACCCAGGAAGTGCGTGAGTACGCGGCCAAGATCGAGACCGTGGATGTGACTGCCGAGCAAGGCATGCGCGAGCAGGCCGAGCGCTTCCGCCAGGAAGGCAGCCAGCTTTATCACAAGGTGTAAATGATGCCGGCAGGGTGGTGGTGAGCCACTCTGCCGTTGCATTTGTATCGAGGCCTCTGGCGCTTTCGCGGGG
>NZ_JBNFMU010000146.1:0-19802 GCF_049942315.1 Pseudomonas wayambapalatensis | reverse complement strand
CCCCGCTCCCACAGTCACCCGCTTACCTGCTCAGAAATTCAGTTATATAAACATTCTTAAACAGTATTTTTAAGAATATCCCGCCCTCACTAAGATTGCCCTCAAGCCAGGCGCAATCCCCTTCTTCTGCCCGGCACCCTTACTCAATGGAGAACGAGCATGAGTGCATCTCTGCGTAGCATCGACGGTCAGGACGAAGCCACCATTCTGCGTGAAATCCAGAGCGCGCTGCGCGACCTGCGCTTCGGTGCAGTGGAGATCACCGTGCACAACGCTCAGGTCGTGCAGATCGAGCGCAAGGAGAAATTCCGCCTGCAGCAGCCCGGCAACAAGTCCGGCTGATCCGACACATCCAACTAGAAAAAATGCCAATCGGGAGCTTCACCATGTCCATCCGCCGTTATGCGCTCGCCGCTCTGGCCAGTGCCGTTTTTGCCGGTTCCGCCATCGCCAAGGATTACGAACTGCTCAACGTGTCCTATGACCCGACCCGTGAGCTGTACCAGCAGTACAACGCCGAATTCATCAAGCACTGGCAGCAGGCGCACCCGGACGACAAGGTGAAGATCCAGCAATCCCACGGTGGCTCGGGCAAGCAGGGCCGCGCGGTGATCGACGGCCTGCGCGCCGACGTGGTGACCCTGGCCCTGGCTGGCGATATCGACGAAGTCGCCAAGCTCGGCAAGACCCTGCCGGAGAACTGGCAGACCCGTCTGCCGGATGCCAGCACCCCCTACACCTCGACCATCGTGTTCCTGGTGCGCAAGGGCAACCCGAAAGGCATCAAGGACTGGGGTGACCTGGTCAAGAAAGACGTCTCGGTCATCACCCCCAACCCGAAAACCTCCGGCGGCGCCCGCTGGAACTTCCTCGCCGCCTGGGCCTATGGCCTGAAATCCGGTGGCAGCGAAGCCAAAGCCAAAGAGTACGTGCAGGAGCTGTTCAAGCACGTACCGGTGCTGGACACCGGCGCACGCGGCTCGACCATCACCTTCGTCAACAACGGCCAGGGCGACGTCCTGCTGGCCTGGGAAAACGAAGCCTTCCTGGCGCTGAAGGAAGACGGCGGCAGCGACAAGTTCGAGATCGTCGTGCCTTCGCTGTCGATCCTCGCCGAGCCGCCAGTGGCGGTGGTCGACAAGAACGCCGAGAAGAAGGGCAACACCGAGATCGCCACCGAATACCTGAAATACCTGTACAGCCCTGCTGGCCAGAAGATCGCTGCAGAAAACTTCTATCGTCCGCGTGACGAGAAAGTCGCCGCCGAATTCGCCAAGCAGTTCCCGAAACTTGACCTGGTGACTATCGACAAGGACTTCGGTGGCTGGAAAACTGCGCAGCCGAAGTTCTTCAACGACGGCGGTGTGTTCGACCAGATCTACCAGGCGCAGTAAAGGCCAAGGAAAAAGCGGGGCCGCAAAGCAGCCCCAGGATTTCAGAAGTTTGCACCGGCCCGGAATCTGTTCCGGGCCAAGTGCGTTCAACCAGGGATATTTATGTCACGTCGCATCTCCCCCGTCATACCCGGCTTCGGGCTGACGCTGGGCTACACCTTGGTGTATCTCAGCCTGATCGTGCTGATACCGCTGGCGGCCATGTTCATTCATGCCTCGCAGCTGACCTGGGAGCAGTTCTGGAACATCATCAGTGCACCGCGGGTCATCGCGGCGCTCAAGCTGAGTTTCGGTACCGCCCTGTTCGCCGCCATCATCAATGGCGTGATCGGCACCCTGCTGGCCTGGGTGCTGGTGCGTTACACCTTCCCCGGGCGCAAGATCATCGATGCGATGATCGACCTGCCGTTCGCCCTGCCCACCGCCGTCGCCGGTATCGCCCTGACTGCCCTGTACGCGCCTGCGGGCTGGGTCGGCCAGTTCGCCACCGACCTGGGCTTCAAGATCGCCTACACCCCGTTGGGCATCACCCTGGCCCTGACCTTCGTCACGCTGCCGTTCGTGGTGCGTACGGTGCAGCCAGTGCTGGCGGACATCCCGCGTGAGGTCGAGGAGGCCGCCGCCTGCCTGGGTGCCAAGCCGTTGCAGGTGTTCCGCCATGTGCTGGCGCCGGCACTGCTGCCGGCCTGGCTGACCGGTTTCGCCCTGGCATTCGCCCGGGGTGTGGGCGAGTACGGTTCGGTGATCTTCATCGCCGGCAACATGCCGATGAAGACCGAGATCCTGCCGCTGCTGATCATGGTCAAGCTCGACCAGTACGACTACACCGGCGCCACCGCCATCGGCGTGCTGATGCTGGTGGTTTCCTTCATTCTGCTGCTGCTGATCAACCTGCTTCAGCGGCGCATCGAAACCCCTTGAAGGAGGCCCGGTCATGTCTTCGTCATCCATAACTGCAAGCTCCGCCGCCAATGCCGCCCGCCGCGGCAGCGCCACCTCGCGCCGTGTACTGATCGGCCTTGGCTGGCTGGTGTTCGCGCTGTTCCTGCTGCTGCCGCTGGTGATCGTGGTGTCCCAGGCGCTGAAGAATGGCTTCGGCACCTTCTTCGAGGCGATCTTCGAGCCTGACGCGCTTTCGGCGCTCAAGTTGACGCTGCTTGCGGTGGTCATCTCGGTGCCGCTGAACCTGGTGTTCGGCGTCAGCGCTGCCTGGTGCGTGAGCAAGTACAGCTTCCGTGGCAAGAGCGTGCTGGTCACCCTGATCGACCTGCCGTTCTCGGTCTCGCCGGTGATCGCTGGCCTGGTCTATGTGCTGATGTTCGGCGCCCAGGGCCTGCTCGGCCCCTGGCTGCAGGACCACGATATCCAGATCGTCTTCGCCCTGCCGGGCATCGTGCTGGCGACCATTTTCGTCACCGTGCCCTTCGTCGCCCGTGAGCTGATCCCGCTGATGCAGGAGCAGGGCACGCAAGAGGAAGAGGCCGCGCGCCTGCTGGGCGCCAACGGCTGGCAGATGTTCTGGCATGTCACCCTGCCGAACATCAAGTGGGGCCTGATCTACGGCGTGGTGCTGTGTACCGCGCGGGCCATGGGCGAGTTCGGTGCGGTGTCGGTGGTCTCCGGCCATATCCGCGGCGTCACCAACACCTTGCCGCTGCACGTGGAGATCCTCTACAACGAGTACAACCATGTCGCGGCCTTCAGCGTGGCCAGCCTGTTGCTGATCCTGGCGCTCTTCATCCTGCTGCTCAAGCAGTGGAGCGAGAACCGTATTAACCGCCTGCGCCATAGCGCAGCGGAGGAATGAGTCATGTCGATCGAAGTTCGTAACGTCAGCAAGCGCTTCAACAGTTTCCAGGCCCTGAACAACATCAACCTGGATATCCACAGCGGTGAGCTGGTCGCGCTGCTCGGCCCCTCCGGCTGCGGCAAGACCACCCTGCTGCGCATCATCGCCGGCCTCGAGACGCCGGATGACGGCAGCATCGTGTTCCACGGCGAGGATGTCTCGGGCCACGATGTGCGCGATCGCAACGTCGGGTTCGTGTTCCAGCACTATGCGCTGTTCCGCCACATGAGCGTGTTCGACAACGTCGCCTTCGGCTTGCGCATGAAGCCCAAGGGCGAACGCCCGAGCGAGAGCAAGATCGCCGAAAAGGTCCATGAGCTGCTGAACATGGTTCAGCTCGACTGGCTCGCCGACCGCTACCCCGAGCAGTTGTCGGGTGGCCAGCGCCAGCGCATCGCCCTGGCCCGCGCCCTGGCGGTGGAGCCGAAGGTGCTGCTGCTCGACGAGCCGTTCGGCGCCCTCGATGCCAAGGTGCGCAAGGAGCTGCGCCGCTGGCTGGCGCGGTTGCACGAGGATATCAACCTGACCTCGGTGTTCGTCACCCACGATCAGGAAGAGGCGATGGAAGTGGCCGACCGCATCGTGGTGATGAACAAGGGCGTGATCGAACAGATCGGCTCGCCGGGCGAGGTGTACGAGAAACCGGCCAACGACTTCGTCTACCACTTCCTCGGCGACTCCAACCGCCTGGCCTTGAGCGAGGGCAACCATGTGCTGTTCCGCCCTCACGAGGTGTCGCTGTCGCGCCATGAGACCGAGGGCCATCACGCTGCCGAAGTCCGCGACATTCGTCCGCTGGGCGCGACCACCCGGGTGACCCTGAAGGTCGAGGGGCAGAGCGAGCTGATCGAGGCCGAAGTGGTCAAGGATCATGACAGCCTGACCGGCCTTGCGCGCGGCGAGACCCTGTTCTTCCGGCCGAAGGTCTGGCAGAAGGTCGCCGATATCTGACGCTTGTGCAGATGTTGAAAAACCCGGGTTCGTAGCCCGGGTTTTTTTATGCCTGGACGAAGGGTGGGGTGGCGATGTGGCCCTTAGCCCGCCGTTTTCCATACCTTGCACGAATATTTTGCATGCCGACCGTGCATTACTTTCCGCCCTCACCGCTACAGCCCTTGCGCCACGCGGCTTTGCGGGAACCCTGAAAATCTTATATTCGATTTTTGTATAGCTTTAATTTTAAACATTACTTTCAGAGATAAGCCTCTAAAACGGATGATTCAGCCACGAGGACCGGCCAAGGTCCGAAGACCTGCATCACGTTTCCAGGAGTCGATTCAATGGGTAATGTCCAGACGGCCGCGAGGGCCTACGACCAGCCATGGCGCCCGGCCCAGGGCGACCTGGTCGAGCTTGGACGCACGCTTCGCCTGCCGCTGGCGCAGCTGCGCCTGCAACGCACGCCGGTCAGTGGTCTCAAGCGTCGCGACAAGCTGGCGCTGGGGTTGCTGGTGCTGGTGCTGCATGGCGCTGCGGCCTACTGGGTCAGCCAACGACCAACCCCCGAGCTGCCGGTGATTGCGCCAGAGATTCCGCCGATGACCATCGAGTTCGCCGCTCCGGCGCCGCCGGTCGTCGAGCCGCCACCGCCTGTGCCTGTGGTCGAGCCACCACCGCCACCACCACCGGTGGTCGATGAGCTGGCCGCCAAGCCTGTGCCGAAACCTGTGCCCAAACCAAAACCTGTGCCCAAGCCCGTACCCAAGCCGCAGCCCAAGCCGGTCGAGGCGCCGCCACCGGTGCCGACGCCCGCGCCTGCACCTGCACCACCAGCACCGGCACCGGTCACGCCCGCTTCGGCCAATGCCGCGTACCTGAAGAACCCGGCGCCGGAATACCCGCAACTGGCCCAGCGCCGTGGATGGGAAGGCACCGTGCTGTTGCGGGTCGAGGTACTGCCCAGCGGCAAGCCGGGGCAGATCCAGATCCAGAAGACCAGCGGCCGCGATGCCCTGGACGCCGCCGCGCTGGCTGCGGTTAAGCGCTGGAGCTTCGTGCCGGCCAAGCAGGGAGACGTGGCCCAGGTGGGCTGGGTCAGTGTCCCGATCGATTTCAAGCTTCGTTAACTCGCGCCATCGAACCGAACATAGGAAGACTTCATCATGAGCCTGTTGGCATCCCCTCTCGAATCCGTTGAAAGCGCCGTCATCTGGCTGCTGGTTGGTTTTTCCGTGGTCACCTGGGCGTTGGCCCTGGTCAAGGTCGTGCAGTTCGTGCGGCTGAAGAACCAGGACAAGCGCTTCCATGCCCAGTTCTGGGCCGCTTCTAGCCTCGACTCGGCAGCCGGGATCAGCCATGAGCAGCCTGGCCCTGCCGCCCGCGTCGCCCAGGCCGGTTATGCCGCCATCGCCGTGGGCGAGCCGGGCCAGGCAGCCGACCTGAGCCATGCGATCAACCATCAGGATCGCCTCGAGCGCGCCTTGCGCCAGCAGATCGTGCGTGAGCGCCGTTCGCTGGAAACCGGCCTGGCGGTTGTCGCCAGTATTGGCAGCACCTCGCCGTTCATCGGTCTGTTCGGCACCGTGTGGGGCATCATGGAAGCGCTCAAGGGCATCAGCGCTGCCGGCTCCGCCAGCCTGGAAACCGTGGCCGGCCCGATCGGTGCGGCACTGGTCGCCACGGGCGTCGGTATCGCCGTCGCGGTCCCGGCGGTGCTGGTCTACAACTACTTCCTGCGCCGCCTCAAGCTGACCGCAGCCGACCTCGACGACTTCGCCCACGACTTCTACAGCCTGGCGCAGAAGAGTGCCTTCCGCGTCCTGGTTCACCCGACCCTGCAAAAAGCCCAGGCCGGTTTCGGCCAGCCGGTGAAGGAGGCTTCCTGACATGGCGTTCTCGACCCAGGACAGCGACGAGGTCCTCAGTGAAATCAACGTCACACCGCTGGTGGACGTCATGCTGGTGCTGCTGGTGGTGTTCATCGTCACCGCGCCCTTGCTGACCAACGCCATCCCGATCAACTTGCCCAAGACCGAAGCCGTGGCCCCAGTGGAGCAGAAAGACCCGCTGGTGGTGAGCATCGATGGCGGCGGCAAGCTGTTCATCAACAAGGACGAGATCCAGCCGGACCTGCTGGAAACCAACCTCAAGGCGGCCAGGGAAAAGGATGCGGATGTGCGTGTACAGCTGCAGGCTGACGATGGCGTCAACTACGGCGAAGTGGCGCGGGCGATGGCCGCCATCGAACGTGCCGGGATCAGCAAGCTGGCGGTGATCACCGCGCGTTGATCGGCAATACCCTCTTCAGGCAAGTGCTTCAGGGCCATTTCTCTTGGCAGGGGATGGCCTTTTTTTTATGCCCGCCCCGGGGCGCACAAACCCTGTAGGAGCGGGCTTGCCCGCGAAAAGGCCAGCCCAGACAACCAATAATTATGGTTATTAATAAATAGCTTCTTATTCCTTTACGAATATAACTGCCTCCCTATACTGGGTTCCCAAGCACGCAAACTTCCAAGGAGGCGTCCCCATGCGCAATGAGTCGATTCGTTACCTGATTGTGCCGGGCTGGCAAGGATCGCCAGACAATCATTGGCAAAGCCACTGGCAGCGCAGCCTGCCCAACAGCGCCCGGGTCGAGCAGCACGATTGGCTCACCCCGCAGCGGCGCGACTGGATACAGGCACTCGAGCAGGCGATTGCCGCCGAACGCTCGCCGGTGATCCTCATCGCCCACAGCCTGGGTTGCATCACCATCGCCCACTGGGCCGCGCAGGCCAGCCCTGCGCTGCTGCGCCAGGTGCGAGGGGCGCTGCTGGTGGCGCCCGCGGATGTCGAACGGCCGACCTGCGCGCCGGCCTTGCGCAATTTCGCGCCCATTCCCCTGCACACGCTGCCGTTTCCCAGCCAGGTGGTCAGCTCGGACAACGATCCGGCCGTCAGCGTGCCGCGTGCACTCTACCTGGCCAAGGCCTGGGGCGCGGAAGCAGGGTTGTTGAGCAATGCCGGGCACATCAACGTCAAGTCCGGTCACGAGCGCTGGGAACAGGGCTTCGCCTACCTGTACCGCCTGCAAGGCCGGATCGAGCAGCGCTCCCTGCGCCGCGCCTGACCTGGCCTTTCAACCGATTTCGCTGAACCCCTGGTCGCCTGCGTCTGGGGCGGGAGTTTTCCATGAGTTTCAACAATCCCTTCGGCCAGCCACTGCTGACGTTTCCCGAGCTGGACAAGAGCCCGCTGAGCATCCGTGCCAAGGCGCTGGTATTCGTCGATGCACGTTCGCAGCAACTGCGCGAAGCGCTCGAACGCCTGGCGCCGCAACCGCTGCCGGTGCTGATCCGTGGTGAGACCGGCACCGGCAAGGAGCTGCTGGCAAGGCAGATCCACCGTGCCAGCGATCGCGCGGGGTTGTTCGTCTCGGTCAACTGCGCGGGCATCAGCCACACCTACGCCGATGCCGAGCTGTTTGGCTACAGCGCCGGTACCCATGGCGGCACGGCCAGCAGTCGCGCAGGCTGGTTCGGTTCGGCCAATGGCGGCACCTTGTACCTGGACGAGATCGCCGACCTGCCGCTGGCCATCCAGGGCAAGCTGCTGGCGGCCCTGGAGAACCGTGAGGTCACTCGGGTCGGCGCCCAGCAGGCGCAGGCCGTGGATGTGCGTCTGGTGGCCGCCTCCAGCATCGACCTGGCCCAGGCGGTGCGTGCCGGGCGCTTCAACGAACGGCTGTACCTCTATCTGCACGAGGGCGAACTGGAATTGCCGGCACTGCGCCAGAGGGTGGGGGACATCCTGCCGCTGGCCGAATACTTCGTCGGCATCTACAGCGTGCGCCTGGAGCGCAGCGTGCCGCTGATCAGCGAAGCGGCGCAGCAAGCGCTGGAAGCCCATGCCTGGCCCGGCAACACCCGCGAGCTGGAGAACGTCATCCACTTTGCCTTGCTGGTGGCCGACGGTGATGAAATTCTCCCGCAGCACCTGGACCTGCCCGAGCGTGCGCCCCTGGCCAGTCTGGCCAGCCAGCTTGCGCAACTGGGGCGCAGCCGTGAGCCAGGCACGCGTGCCGCCTTGCGTGAGCTGCTGGAGCAAAGCCTGGCCGAGCTCAATGCATCCGCGAGCTAGAGCGGTTGTCGGTCGCTCATAAGCAAAACAGCTGATGGCTTTTTGTTTTTGGAATAAGCAGCGAATCAAAAGATATTGTTAGGGCATAAAAAATCCCGGTATCGTCCGCTCCACGCCCACTGTCGAGACGGTGTGGCACCTGACTTCGCCATCGTCGATGGCCCCAGCTTGATAACAAGGATCACCATGAAAAAGACCCTGCTGACGACTGCCCTCGCTGCTGCCCTGTCGCTGTCCGGCCTGGCTCACGCCGCCGAAAAACTGGTGGTAGCCGCCACGCCGGTGCCGCACGCCGAAATCCTCGAGCTGATCAAGCCGACCCTGGCCAAGGAAGGTGTTGACCTGCAGATCAAGGTCTTCACTGACTACGTGCAGCCGAACGTGCAGGTCGACCAGAAGCGCCTGGACGCCAACTACTTCCAGACCCTGCCGTACCTGAAGAACTTCAACGAAGGCAAGGGCACCCACCTGGAAACCGTGATCGGCGTTCACGTCGAGCCGTTCGGTGGCTACTCCAAGAAGGTCAAGAGCCTGTCGGAGCTCAAGGAAGGCGCCACCGTGGCTATCCCGAACGAGGGCAGCAACAGTGGTCGCGCCCTGCTGCTGTTGCAGAAGGCCGGCCTGATCACGCTGAAGGATCCGAAGAACGCCCTGGCGACGCCGAAAGACATCGCCGAGAACCCGAAGAAACTGAAATTCCGCGAGCTCGAGTCGGCCATGCTGCCGCGCGTGCTGGACCAGGTCGACCTGGACATGATCAACACCAATTACGCGCTGGAGGCTGGCCTGAACCCGGCCAAGGATGCGCTGGTGATCGAAGGCAGCGACTCGCCATACGTGAACTTCCTGGTCGCGCGTCCTGACAACAAGAACAGCGACGCCATCCAGAAGCTGGCCAAGGCCCTGACCAGCCCTGAAGTGAAAGCCTTCATCGAGCAGAAGTACCAGGGCGCGGTACTGCCGGCGTTCTGATTTGCCGGGTTAGCGCTTCACATGAAAACGCCGACACTGTTGTGTCGGCGTTTTTGTTTGTGCGCTGCGGTGTCCTTTTCGCATCCTCAATCCCGAGACCGTCACCGGCTCTTGTAGGAGCGGGCTTGCCCGCGAAGAAAGCACCGCAATCCCGAGCCCCGTCAACGCTGCTCGGCAAGCGCCTTGCGCAGGGCCAGCAACCACTGAAGTTGTTCGTTCGAAACAGGTGTGCTTGGGCTGTTCATCGTTGTCGTCCCTGTGGGCCTGGCAGGCCGATCAGTCTGAAGTCCATTTGAGAGATATTTCGAGGGAAAGATCCCAGACGGATGTATGAAATTTCCGGTTAGCCCGTCGGGTGATATCAATATGCAATAAGGGTATTTAGAGAAAGTTTTTTATGCCTTTAGAGTCTACCTATCGTGCTTACCGGCACATCCCTTTCATCGTCCACGACGCCGAGCCATCCTCGCGTCGAGCCCGGAACCTTGCCCATGTCGTACCTCCGTGACCTTGTGTCGAGGCGTTATCCATGACCTTCGACACTGCCTTCATGCTTAGCACACTCCCGGCATTCCTCAAGGCCGTCGGCGTCACCCTGCAGGTCGGGCTGATCGCCATCGCCACCTCGCTGCTGGTCGCCGTGTTCAATGCCGCCGTCCTGGTGTTTCGCACCCCCTACCTGTGGCGGCTGGTCAAAGGCTATGTGGAGCTGGCGCGCAACACGCCGCTGCTGATCCAGTTGTTCTTCGTCTATTTCGCACTGCCGACCCTGGGTTTGAAAGTATCCGGCTTCGCTGCCGCGATCATCACCATGACCTTCATGGGCGGCGCCTACCTCACCGAGGTGCTGCGAGCGGGTGTCGAAGCGGTGCCACGGGCGCAGCTGGAGTCCGGGCGCTCCATCGGCTTGTCCGAGGGCCAGTTGCTGCGCCACGTGATCCTGCCCCAGGCCGGCATCCTCAGCCTGCCGGCGCTATTCGCCAACTTCATCTTCCTGCTCAAGGAAACCACCGTGGTCTCGGCGGTAGCCGTGCCGGAAATCCTCTACACCACCAAGAACTACATCGCCCTGTACTACAAGACCTACGAGATGCTCGCGGTGCTGACGTTGCTCTGCGTGCTGCTGTTCCTGCCGTTGTCGCTGCTGCTGCGCCACCTCGAAAGGAGGCTGCAACATGGCCAGTTCGGCAATTGAGCTGCTGCTGGTGTCCTTGCCGCAACTGGCCAAGGGCGCCGGACAGACCCTGGCGATCTCGGCCTTGGGCATCGTCTTCGCCACCCTGGGTGGTGTGCTCTATGGCGTGCTGGCCACGCTGGGCAAGCGTGCGGTGAACATCGCCTTGCAGATCTATCTGGAGCTGTTTCGGGCGATACCGGTGCTGGTCTGGCTGTACCTGGTGTTCTTCGGGTTGCCGATCTTCTTTTCGCTGAGTATCCCCAGCTTCTGGTGCGCGGTGCTGGTGCTGGGGCTGTGGGGTGCCAGCGAGGTTGGCGAGGTGGTGCGCGGGGCCCTGGCTTCGCTGCCGCGCGGCCAGCGTGAGGCGGGGTTGTCGATCGGCCTGTCGGGCCTGCAGTTGTATGGGCACGTGCTGTTGCCGCAGGCCCTCAAGCGCATGACGCCGCCCACCATCAACATCTACACGCGCATCGTCAAGACCAGCTCGCTTGCCGTGCTGATCGGCGTCGTCGATGTGATCAAGGCCGGCCAGCAGATCATCGAGCGTACCTACGAGTCGGTGCTGATCTACGGCGTACTGTTCCTGTTCTTCTTTTTCATCTGCTATCCGCTTTCCGCCGCTTCGCGCGCGCTGGAACGCCGCTGGGCCCACTCATGAGCGCATTGATCGAATTCCAGGGTTTCAACAAGTTCTTCGGTGAGCACCAGGTGCTCAAGGGGGTCGACCTGCAAGTACAGGCCGGCGAAGTGGTGGTGATCCTCGGCCCCAGCGGTTGCGGCAAGAGCACCCTGCTGCGTTGCCTGAACGGCCTGGAGGAGGCCCATGGCGGTAGCCTGCGCCTCGATGGCCAGGACTTGCTCGGCCCCGGCACCGACTGGCGCCAGGTACGCCAGCGGGTGGGCATGGTGTTCCAGAGCTATCACCTGTTCGGTCACATGAGCGTGATCGACAACCTGCTGCTCGGCCCACTCAAGGTGCAGAAGCGCGAGCGCGCCGAAGCCCAGGCGCAGGCCGAGGCGTTGCTGGCGCGGGTGGGGTTGCTGGACAAGCGGGACGCCTTCCCCCGGCAGTTGTCAGGCGGCCAGCAGCAGCGCATCGCCATTGTTCGTTCGTTGTGCATGAACCCGCAGGTGATGCTGTTCGACGAGGTCACCGCAGCCCTGGATCCCGAGATGGTCAAGGAGGTGCTGCAGGTGATCCAGGGCCTGGCCCGGGACGGCATGACCCTGCTCATCGTCACCCACGAAATGGCCTTCGCCCGGGCGGTGGCCGACCGTATCGTGTTCATGGAGGCCGGCAGGATCCTTGAACAGAGCGACCCCGAGAGCTTCTTCAGCCAACCGCGGACCGCACGCGCGCAGCAGTTCCTGGACAAATTCTCCTTCGTCGAAAGCCTGCCGAAGACACTACACAAGGAACTGTCATGAAAACTGCCCACTTCACCAAACTGCTGGCGCCGCTGTTCGGCCTGGCCTTGCTGGCCGGTTGCGACAAACCCGCGGAGCCGGGCAAGTCGGCTGCGGCGACGTCCGCGCTGTCCACCAGCTACCTGGAAACCATCAAGGCCCGCGATAAGTTGATCGTCGGCGTGTTCACCGACAAGCCGCCGTTCGGCTTCGTCGACGAGAGCGGCCGCTATGTGGGCTTCGACACCGATATCGGTCGTCGCTTCGCCAAGGACCTGCTCGGCGACGAGAACAAGGTCGAGTTCGTGGCCGTGGAGCCGGCCAGCCGCATCCCGTTCCTGCAGAGCGACAAGGTCGACCTGATCCTCGCCAACATGACCGTCACCCCGGAGCGCAAGGAAGCGGTCGACTTCACCAACCCCAACCTGCGTGTGGCGGTGCAGGCCATCGTGGCCGATGGCAGCCCGGTGAAAGCCCTCGATGACCTGGCCGGCAAGACCATCATCGTCACCACCGGCACCACCGCCGATATCTGGCTGACCAAGAACCACCCGGACTGGAAGCTGCTCAAGTTCGAGAAGAACAGCGAATCGCTGCAGGCCCTGGCCAATGGCCGTGGCGACGCCTATGCCCAGGACAACCTGATCCTGTTCAGCTGGGCCAAGCAGAACCCGGGTTACCGCGTGTTGCCAGAGTTGCTGGGTGACGAGGCGCCGATTGCCCCGGCGGTGAAGAAGGGCAATACCGAGCTGCGCGACTGGGTCAATGCCGAGCTGGCCAAGCTGGGCGAGGAGAAGTTCCTGCTCAAACTGTATGACCAGTACGTGCGCAAGGAGCTGAGCGACGACACCAAGCCTGAGAGCGTGATCGTCGAGGGCGGCAAGTGGCAGGGGTGAGTCAGGGTCCAATCGCGGGGCTGCACTGCAGCCCCGGCGATATCAGCGGTTACGCGGCAACCAGTTCAACAGGAACTCATTCACCACCTTCGGGTTCTCCAGGCTGGAGATATGCCCTGCGAACGGAATCTGCGCCGCCAGGCAGCCGATGATCCGTGCCATTTCGTTGCTTTCGGCAGGCGGACGCGGAATATCCTGGTCGCCGCAGACCACGATGGTCCGCTCTGCCGGCAACTCGCCCAGTCGGCCCAGCAGGTCAGGGCGTCCGAAAATCACCCGCCCCATCGGGTCGAGGCTCTGGCGAATGGTCTCGGCGCTGCTGGCCTTGAGGTCGGCGCGGAACTGCTCGCGCACGTCTGGCACCGTCTGGCCGCCGGCATGGAAGAAGATCGGCACCACGATGTCGAGCAGTGGGTCAGGGAAGAACCCTGCGCCGCTGGCGGCATCCAGCAGGCCGAAGTACTTCAGGCGCGTGGCTTCAGGTTCGGCGCCGAGGTAGGTGTCCATCAGCACGATGCGGTCAACCCGTTCCGGGTGTTCGATCGCCAGCTCAGCACCCCACATGCCACCGACCGACAGGCCGACCAGATGGCATTTGTCGATGCCCAGCGCGTCGAGAAACGCCAGGTGCTGGCGTGCCAGCGCGCTCATGTCGGTGGTGGTGGCTGGTGGTGCCTCGGAGTCGCCATGGCCCCAGAGCTCGGGCACCAGCACGCGGAAGTGTTTCGACAGCGCATCGATCTGCGGTTGCCACATCGCGGCAGACCACAGGTAGCTATGGCCCAGCAGCACCGGGAAGCCCTGGCCCTGGTCGACGTAGCTCATGCGGGCGCCGTCGATTTCGATGAAGTGCTTTTGCATGAGGAAGGCTCTTGGAAGAAAGGGGCGAACAGGTTACCTGTTCGCAGTGTGAAGGGTTGTGAAACTGGTCATGTTAGGGCTGCTCTGGTGGTGAGCTTTTCGACAGCAGCGCGTTCACTGTCCCGGTGGCACCAGGCGCAAGGTAGTGCGCGCCGGAATCACCCCCATCTGCGCCTTGTGATACCGCCCCTGTACATAATCTTCGGCCTGGTCCGAGTAATGGCGGTCGAACGGCACGCCACTCTGGCCTACAGGGTTGATGGTCAGCGCTTGCCCGGCGTCGGCGAAGTCGATCAGGCGTCGGGTCGAAGGCCCGTAGTTCACCGGCCAGGGCGCCGGGCCGATCTTCGCCGACAGGTTGTTCGGCACCTCATGGGTGCCCGGTGCGGCGAAGGGGCCGACATTGAACAGCAGGTTCAACGGTTTCTGCTGACCCAGCGGGTGGTTATGGGTGAGGGTGTGGGCCTTGCCCCATTGCCAGTCGGCCGGGTCGCTGCCGTACAGCTCGCGCAGATGCGCCAGGCTGCGTTGCCAGGCCTGGCGGACGATGGCGGTGCGGTCGGTGCGGTCGTGGCCGCCGCGCAGGTTCCACCAGGGTGAGTCGGCATCGGCGGCCAGGCGCGGTAGCGCGGCGTCGATGGCGCGGGTGCTGATCAGCACCTGGAACCAGGTGTCGCCCAGCTCGTCATGCAGGGCCGCGAACGCCAGCTCGTAGAGGAACTGGTTGAACAGCGTGGCGCTGGTCGAATCCAGTGGATAGTCGCCGCGCCATGCGGCCAGTTGTTCGACCAGTTCCTTCTGTTCGTCACCCTCGGCGATCGCACGCAAGGTATTGAGCAGCGGCGCCAAGGTGCGGGGGCCGTAGTCGGTGCTGGTGTCCAGCTGCAGCGCCTGGCTGTTCTGCACATCCCATTTGACTTGCGGGTCGGCCAGTCGACGATCCAGCTGGCGGCCACGGTCGGGCAGGTTGTAATAGCCGGGGATCGGCATGGCGGCCGGGGGCTGGTAGTTGGCCGAGACGATGTAGCCGCTGGGCGGATTCTCCTGCTGGGGATTGGCGCTGAAGGGGTAGAAGCCGAGCTTGTCGGCCTGGTGGGTGCTGCCGTCGAGAATGAACGCCGGGTTGACCCCGTCCGGACGAATCGGCAATTGCGCCGAGGCCCACCAGCCGATGTCACCGCGAGCGTTGGCCCAGACCAGGTTCAGCCCCGGTGCCTGGATCTTCGCCGCGGCCTCGCGCATCTTGCCCAGGGTGTCGGCGCGGTTGACCTGGTAGAAGGCATCAAGGATGGGGTTTTCGGTTTCGAGGAAGGCCCACCACATGGCGACAGGGGTTTGCCCTGCGGTTTCGCCGAGCACATCGTTGACGATCGGCCCGTGGGGCGAGCGACGCAGGGTGATGGTCACCGGAGCTTCGCCCTTGACCGCGATCTGCTGCTCGGTTGTCTCCAGCGCGCGCCATTGGCCATCGACCATGACCTGGTTGGTGTCGGCGGGGTTGGTCTTCTCGGCGATCAGATCGACGTCGTCGTTCTGGAACATGGTCAGGCTCCAGCCGAAGTCGCGATTGTGACCGAGCAGGGCGAAGGGGTTCAGCGCCTGGAAATAGCCGTAGAGGTTGAAGCCGGGCGCCGACAGTTCAGCCTCGTACCACACTGCCGGTACTGCGAAGCCGATATGCGGATCGCCCGCCAGCAGCGGGCGGCCACTGCGGGTATGGCTGCCGGCGACAGCCCAGGCGTTGCTGCCTTCGAACTGCGGGATACCCGCGTCGCCAAGCGCCTGGTGGCTGAGCCGGGCCAGGCCTTCGAGTGCGCGCCAGTCGTTGGCGGCAAGGGCCGGGTGCAGAGCTCCGTCAGGTTGCCAGTCGAGGTCGAAGATCTTCAGGTAGTCGGGGCCGAGCTGATCGCGGATATAGGTCAGCGCAGGTTCGGTGCGAAAGGCGGCGGCGAAACTGTAGGCCAGGTAGCCGGCGATGCTCAGGGTGTCTTCGGCGGTGAAGGGGCGTTCAGGGATACCGAGGACGTCGAACTCCACCGGCTTGGGATGGCTGGCCTGCCAGCTGTTCACGCCGTCCAGGTAGGCCTGCAGTGCGAGCCAGGACGGTGACTGGTGATCCAGGCGCTCGACCATCCGCGCCGCCTGCTCGCGGATGCGCAGGCTGCGAAACAGGGTGTCGGTGGGCACCAGTTTGCTGCCCAGCACTTCGGCCAGCTCACCACGTGCCAGGCGGCGCACCAGTTCCATCTGGAACAGCCGGTCCTGGGCGTGCACATAGCCCAGGGCGCGGTACAGGTCAGGCTCGTTCTGCGCCTGTAGATGCGGTACACCGCGTTCGTCGTAGCGCACGCTGACCGGTGCGCTCAAGCCGGTGATAGCCACTTCGCCCTCGCGCTGCGGCAGCTTGCCGTGCACGTACCAGTAACCGGCACCCGCGGCTACGGCCACGACGATGGCAAGCAGAGTGAGGCTGCGCTTCATAGAATTCCTTGTGCCGTTGACGAGGGGGCGAGCGGCTGCTGAACACCGCAAAACGCGTTGAGAATAGCCTTCCCGGCGTGACAGGTCTGCCCTTTACTGCGCTTCTTTCTGCCAGGGGCAATAGCAGCCGCTGGCCAGGGCATTGGAGGCCTGTACCTGACGGCCTTGCAGCAGCGCCTGGATCACCGGCTCGATGAAACTGTTGCTGGAGTTGCACACTGCGCCTTCGCTGTAAGGGCCGAAATAGGCGAGCTGACCCTTGCGATCCCAGATCGCCACAGCCGGTGACGCAGGCAGGTATTCGCTGCCGGGCAGGTCGCCGACGGGTTGCAAGGCGCCAAGGTTGGCGGGTAGTTGGCCGTGACTGCCAGGCTTTTGCAGTACATGGAAGGTCACACCCTGTGCGGCGAAGTGCTCGATCAGCTCGGCCAGGTGTTGCTGGTTACCGACGTTGCAAGGGCAGGCCGGGTCCCAGAAGTGCACGATGCGGATCGGGCCAGGGCCTGCGAGCTCGGCGGGCAGTTGCAACTGGCTGCCGTCGAACAGCGTGGCCTGGTTGTCGAAGGTGCGCAGGTAGCGGGACTGGAAACTGTCGTAGGCCCACCACAGCAGGGCGGCGCAGACCAGGGTGGTGAGCAGCGTGGTAAAAATTCGCATGGTGATTCCGTAGAAAACGACACGACCGCTTCTGCAGGGGACGCCAGCTTGCCATGACCGGGCTCAGAGCTGAATATCGCAGATCAATACTCGCGCCATTGTGGATGTCTCCATGCCGTCACCCTTTGACCCCGACCTGCTGCGTACCAGCCTTGCCCCGCTGGCGGCGCGCCAGCCACTGTCGGCCCAGGCCCTCGACTACCAGCGCTTCTATGGCCTCGACCTGCCGGCGCAAAGCTGGCTGGGCGCCTTCAGTGTGGCGGGTTTCGACCTGGTGGGGCAGGTGTGGCTGCCGGATGCGCCGGTGGCGACATTGTTCCTGCTGCATGGTTACTACGACCATATGGGGCTGTATCGTCATGTGATTGGCTGGGCGCTGCAGCAGGGCTTCGCGGTGATCGGCTGCGACCTGCCAGGTCACGGGCTGTCCAGCGGCGAGCGGGCCAGCATCGCCGACTTCGCGGTCTACCAGCAGGTGCTCGATGCCCTCTTCGAGCAAGCGCGCAGGCTCGACCTGCCACGGCCCTGGCACCTGTGCGGGCAGAGCACGGGTGGGGCCATCGTTGTCGATCATCTGCTGCACTGCGGCGAGCAGAGCCCGGCCGACGGCCAGGTGATCCTGCTGGCGCCGTTGGTGCGGCCGCGGGCCTGGCACTGGTCGAAGTTGAGTTATCGGGTGCTGCGTCATTTCGTCGATGGTATCGAGCGACGTTTCAGCGCCAATACCAATGACCCGGCGTTTCTCGCGTTCCTCGAGGCTGACCCGCTGCAGCCGCGGCGCCTGCCGACGGCATGGGTGGGCGCGCTGATGGCCTGGATCAAGCGCATCGAGGCGGCGCCGCACAGTCGGCGTCGGCCGCTGATCGTCCAGGGCGAGGCGGACGGCACGGTGGACTGGCCATACAACCTCAGGGTGCTGAAGGAGAAGTTCGCCGAGCCGCAGATTCTCCTGCTGCCCGAGGCGCGGCATCACCTGGCCAACGAGCTGCCGGATATCCGCCAGCGCTACTTCAACTTTCTCGACCAGCGCCTGCTCACTTGAGGTTGGCGCTGCTCTGGCCGACGGCCAGCCCCGCACGCACTGCAGCCAGCGCGGCGCTGTAGTAGGCCTTGCCCTCTGCGGATTCGGCGAAGGTGGCGAACGCTTCCAGCTCGTCGTCGGACAGGTCGCGGTAGACATACAACAAGGTGTTGTTCAGGTCTTCGCCAATCTCGTTCATCAAGCGTTGGCGCTGACCATCGAGCAGGCCCTGGGCCTGGCCGCTGCCGAACAGGCCGGGGATCATCGAGCTGAGGCTGTCGGCGGCAACTCCGGCGATCGCCAGGCTGACCTCGGCCCCCGCTTCGCGGGCGGGCAGGGCCTGGGCCAGGTGACCGATGGCCAGCAGACGGTTGTCGCTGGCCTGGATGCGGGGAAGGCCCTTGGCGTTCTTGGCCAATTGGTCCTTGCGCGTGGCCAGCAGCTCGGCGGCAACCACCTTGCGCCCCAGTGGCGATTGGAAGAACGCCAGCGCCGGCGCCGGGTTCTTCAGGTTGGCGCGCAGTTGGGCCTGGGCGCGTTGATCCATTGCCTGGGCCTGGAAGCGTTGGTTGCTGTTGTCGACGAGCGCCTGGAAAACCGCGGGCGGCAGGCTGTTGCGGTAGCGCTGCTGGGCGGCCCCGATGGCGTCATTGAAGTGGGCGCGCTGGTCGGGCCAGCCGGCGGCCTTGTACAGTTGGTCGAGGCTGTCTGCCCAGACAGGCATGGTGCAGATCATCAGCACAAGCAGGGAAAACAAACGGCGCATTCAGGACTCCTGTCGGCAGGCCGCTATTGTCCGTGGGGTGGTACGCCTTTGTCGAGATATCAGCGTGCTTCTCGGCCAAGTGGCGCTGTCCGTGCTCATGGCTAATGGATATGATGCGCGCCATGCATACCTCTCCCGAACATCCGCTGCTGTCGATCATCGTCGACGACCTGGCCACCCGTGGCTGGTCGCAGCAGGCACTTTTCCTGTCGCTCGAGCTGGCCCGCGCCTTGGCCACCGAGTGTCGCAGGCGCCATGCCGAGGGCGAACTGAGCCCCGCAGGTGTCGGCAGGGGGGCGGCCCAGGAGGTGCGCGAGGCGATCCGTGGCGACCAGATCCAGTGGATCGACCCCGGCCAGGCCGAGGCCTGCGACCGCTACCTTGAGCTCATGGGCAACCTGCGCCAGGCGATCAACCAAGGGCTGTTCCTGGGGTTGGAAGACTTCGAGTGTCATTTCGCCCTGTATCCGCCGGGCGCCTTCTACCGCAGGCATCTTGACCGTTTCCGCGACGACGACCGGCGCATGGTGTCGGTGGTGCTCTATCTCAATGAGCGCTGGCAAGCCGAAGACGGCGGGCAGTTGCGGATGTTCCTTGCCGACGACGTCGAGCATGACGTCCAGCCCGAGGCCGGCAGCCTGGTGGTGTTCCTGTCGGGTGAAGTCCCGCATGAAGTCCTGCCGGCCAATCGCGAACGCCTGTCACTGACAGGCTGGTTCCGGCGCCGTGGCAATGATCCCTTCTGAGTCGCCCAAGGTACTGGTCAGTGCCTGTCTGCTGGGGCAGCCGGTGCGCTATGACGGACGCGACAGCGGCCACCCCGATCTGCTCAAGCAATGGCAGGCCGAGGGGCGTGTAGTGCCCTTGTGCCCGGAGGTGGCGGGTGGCTTGCCGACGCCGCGACCGCCGGCGGAGATCCAGGGCGGGCAGGGTGGCCAGGTGCTCGATGGGCAGGTTCAGGTTCTGACCGTGGCTGGCGAGGATGTCAGTGCGGCCTTTCTGGGCGGCGCTCGGCAGGCCCTGGCGCTGGTGCGGCGGCATGGGATTCGGGTTGCGGTGCTCAAGTCCGGTAGCCCGTCGTGCGGTAACCGACTGACCTACGATGGCAGTTTCAGCGGGGTGAAGGTGCCGGGGGAGGGTGTCGTTGCTGCGCTGTTGCGCCGGGAAGGGGTGCTGGTGTTCAGCGAGCTGGAGCTGGATGAGGCGCAACGGGCACTCGGGTAGTTCGGTGTCGTTCCTTTCGCGGGCAAGCCCGCTCCCACA
>NZ_JBNFMU010000145.1:0-4155 GCF_049942315.1 Pseudomonas wayambapalatensis | reverse complement strand
CATCGACTCCAACTGCCAATCTTCGAGCACCCGCACCAGCGCGCCACTGGCCAGTGGCGCACGGGCCATGTAGTCCGGCAGCCACAACACCCCAAGCCCCGCTACCCCGGCTGCCAGGTAGGCGTTGCCGTCGTCCACCGCCAAGACCTGGGTACCCCTGACCTGCAGCCGCTCGGTTCCGCGAACGAGGGCATAGGGCAGCGGTCTGCCGGTGCGCGCCCAGAGAAAACCCACCGTGCGGTGGTCAGAATCCTCCAGTTCGGAAGGGTGGGCGGGTGTGCCCAGGCGTTCGAGGTAAGCCGGCGCCGCATACACCCCCAACTGCAGGTCGGCAACCTTGCGCGCCATCAACGATTGGTCAAGCAACTCGCCACCACGTACCACGCAATCGACGTGCTCGCCAATGATGTCGACGATGCGATCGCTGACGCCCATGTCGATCTGGATGTCCGGGTAGCGGGCATGGAAGTCCGGCAGCGCCGGCACCAACACCAGGCTTGCCAGCGGGCTCGGTACATCGACCCGCAGCTTGCCACGCGGCAAACCGGCAGCGCCGCTGAGGCTGCTCTCGGCATCCTCGAGCTCGGCCAACAGGCGCAACACCCGCTGATAGAACTGCTCGCCATCGCGGGTCACGCTCACTTTGCGTGTGGTGCGGTTGAGCAGGCGCACGCGCAAGCGCGTTTCCAACTGCTGCACCAGCTGGGTCACACTGGTGCGACTCATGTGCAGCGTCTCGGCAGCTTTGGTGAAGCTGCCCGCCTCCACCACCCGGGCAAAGGCACGCATTGCATCGAACCGGTCCATCTGCGCCTCGATTGTTTGGAATCAACAAACAATGATAACCAGACTGGCGCGTTTATCGAACAGGTCTGGGCCCGTACAGTCGCCTCATCACCTCACTGATGGACAAACACCATGAAGCAACGCGACGTTGTATTCCCCGCTGGCCGCCAGGCCCTGTACGACATCAACCACTACTCCCCGGCCGTGCGCAGCAACGGCTTGCTGTTCGTCTCCGGGCAGGTTGGCAGCCGTGACGACGGCTCACCCGAGCCGGGCCTTGAGAACCAGGTGCGCCGGGCCTTCGCCAACCTGAATGCGATCCTCGCCGCCGCCGGTTGCAGCTTCGATGACGTGCAGGACGTCACCCTGTTCATCGTCGACCCACAAGACAAGTTCCAGGCCATCTGGGATTTGGTGCGGGCGGAATTCTGGGGGCCGGCGCCGTACCCGACCGTGACGGCGATCGGAGTGACCTGGCTGTATGGGTTCGATTTCGAGATCAAGGTGGTTGCGCGGTTGCCGCACTGATGTAGCGAGGCAGATGGCCCTATCGCCGGACAGTCCTGGTACAGCGCCGTACCTGTATGGGCCATCCGCCCCACCACAACGATTAAGACAGTCACATTCCCCTGCTCTACTCCCCTCACACGCCACGCAGCCTGCGAGCTCGGACGAAATGCGCCTCGCGCTCTTTCGATATGCGGCAAGTGAAGGCACAATGCGTGTCCTTTTTTTGGCCGGCCTGGCCGGGGGCCTTTGAAATGATCAAGACGCCGTACTACCTCATCGACAAAACCAAGCTGCTGGGCAACCTGGAGAAGATCGCCTACGTGCGCGAACACTCCGGCGCCAAGGCCCTGCTCGCCCTCAAGTGCTTCGCCACCTGGTCGGTATTCGACCTGATGGAGCAGTACATGGACGGCACCACCTCCTCCTCGCTGTACGAGCTCAAGCTCGGCCGCCAGAAGTTCGCCGGCGAAACCCACGCCTACAGCGTGGCCTGGGCCGACGACGAGGTCGAGGAAATGCTGGAGAACTGCGACAAGATCATCTTCAACTCCATCGGCCAGCTTGAGCGTTTCGCCGAGCAGTCCAAAGACAAGACCCGCGGCCTGCGCGTCAACCCGCAGGTGAGCAGCTCCGACTACCTGTTGGCCGATCCGGCGCGTCCGTTCAGCCGTCTGGGCGAATGGGACCCTGAGAAGATCGAAGCGGTGATCGAGCAGATCTCCGGCTTCATGTTCCACAACAACTGCGAGAACGGCGACTTCAGCCTGTTCGACAAGATGCTCTCGCACATCGAGGAGCGCTTCGGCCACCTGCTGCACAAGGTCCAGTGGGTCAGCCTCGGCGGCGGCATCCACTTCACCGGCGAAGGCTATGCACTCGACGCTTTCTGCGCACGCCTGAAAGAGTTCTCGCAGAAGTACGGCGTGCAGGTCTACCTGGAGCCCGGTGAAGCGGCGATCACCAACAGCGCCTCGCTGGAAGTCACCGTGCTCGACACCCTCTACAACGGCAAGCACCTGGCCGTGGTCGACAGCTCCATCGAAGCGCACATGCTCGACCTGCTGATCTACCGCCTCAACGCCAAGATGGCCCCCAACGACGGCGAGCACACCTACATGGTCTGCGGCAAGTCGTGCCTGGCCGGCGACATCTTCGGCGAGTACCAATTCGATCGTCCGCTGGCCATCGGCGATCGCCTGTCGTTCATCGACGCGGCGGGTTACACCATGGTCAAGAAGAACTGGTTCAACGGTCTGAAGATGCCGGCCATCGTCGTCAAGCAGCTCGACGGCAGCGTCGAGGTCAAGCGCGAGTTCGGTTTCGAAGACTACGTTTCCAGCCTGTCGTAAGACCGGCTTTCAGTAAGGAGCAAGGGATAAATTGAAGAAGAACGTTCTTATCATTGGTGCAGGAGGTGTCGCCAAGGTGGTGGCCCACAAGTGCGCACAGCATAACGACGAACTCGGTCGTATTGCGATTGCGTCACGGAACATCTCCAAATGCCAGGCCATCATCGACAGCGTCAAGGCCAAGGGTAGCCTCAAGGTGCCCGCCGACATCCAGGCCTTCTCGCTCAACGCCCTCGATGTCGAGGCGACCAAGGCACTGATCCGCGAAACCGAATCGCAGATCGTGATCAATGTCGGTTCCGCCTTCCTCAATATGTCGGTGCTGCGTGCCTGCATCGATACCGGTGTCGCCTATCTGGATACCGCGATTCACGAAGAACCGGGCAAGATCTGCGAAACCCCGCCCTGGTATGGCAACTACGAGTGGAAGCATCTCGAGGAGTGCCAGCAGAAGAACATTACCGCCATTCTCGGTGTCGGCTTCGACCCGGGTGTGGTCAACAGCTACGCGAAGCTCGCGCAGCAGCAGTATTTCGACCGCATTGATTCGATCGACATTCTCGACGTCAATGCCGGTTCCCACGGCAAGTACTTCGCCACCAACTTCGACCCGGAAATCAACTTCCGCGAGTTCACCGGGCAAGTCTGGAGCTGGCAGAACAGCCAGTGGACCAGCAACACCATGTTCGAGGTCAAGCGCACCGACGACCTGCCGGTGGTGGGTTCGCAGAACCTCTACCTGACCGGTCACGACGAGGTGCACTCGATCTCGAAGAACCTGAACGTACCCAATGTGCGCTTCTGGATGAGCTTCGGCGAACACTACATCAACGTGTTCACTGTGCTGAAGAACCTCGGCCTGCTCTCCGAGCAACCGGTCAAGACCGCCGAAGGCCTTGAAGTGGTGCCGCTGAAAGTGGTCAAGGCCGTACTGCCCGATCCAGCCTCCCTGGCACCGGGCTACACCGGCAAGACCTGCATTGGCGATCTGGTCAAGGGCACCAAGGACGGCCAGCCGCGCGAAGTGTTCATCTACAACGTCGCCGACCACGAAGAGGCCTACGCCGAGACCGACAGCCAGGGCATCTCCTACACCGCTGGCGTGCCGCCAGTGGCCGCAGCCCTGCTGGTCGCTCGTGGCGAGTGGGATGCCGGGCGCATGGTCAACGTCGAGGAACTGCCCGCCGAGCCGTTCCTCAAGGCGCTGGACGTGATGGGCCTGCCAACCCGCGTCAAGGATGAAAAAGGCGATCGTCCATGGGACGCTGAAGCCTAAGCAGTAACCGAAACGGCCTCATCGCGGGGCAAGCCCGCTCCCACAGCTACAGCTCCGGTTCTGAGAACCGCGCCGAAACCTGTAGGAGCAACTGTCTTGTTCAAAATTTAAAGGCCAGCCCAATCCCTGTGGGAGCGGGCTTGTCCCGCGAACACGGGCGCAGCCCGTGCCAGGCAGCGAAGATAGGAAGAGAACACGTATAAACTCCAGTCACATTCTAGGATCGGGGTGGGG
>NZ_JBNFMU010000144.1:0-2971 GCF_049942315.1 Pseudomonas wayambapalatensis | reverse complement strand
CCCCAGATCCGAGAATGTGGCTGGAGTTCAGATGTGTGCTTTTCTGATCTGCCGCGTTGTGGTTTGTCGGTGGTGGCGACTTCGAATTCCCCCTCGCCTTTGGACGACCAGTGCACGCCTTCGGCTGCGGGTGCGCCGGCACGACGGCTGAAGACATCGACCTTGTCGGCGACGATGAAGGCAGAGTAGAAGCCCACACCGAACTGACCGATCAGGTGCGAATCCTTCTTCTGGTCACCGGTGAGGTTCTTCATGAAGTCGGCAGTGCCGGACTTGGCAATGGTGCCCAGGTGCGCGATGACATCGGCGCGGCTCATGCCGATGCCGTTATCCTCCAGCGTCACGGTGCCAGCGTCCTTGTCGAAGCTGACGCGAATCTTCAGATCGGCATCGCCTTCGAGCAGCTCAGGCTTGGCCAGGGCTTCGAAACGCAGTTTGTCAGCAGCGTCGGAAGCGTTGGAGATCAGCTCGCGCAGGAAGATCTCCTTGTTCGAGTACAGCGAATGGATCATGAGGTGCAGCAGTTGCTTGACCTCGGTCTGGAAGCCCAGGGTTTCTTTTTGAGTCTCCACACTCATCGTCTTCAAACTCCGATCTGTTGGTCATTGCACCCGACGGCAATTGCGCGTGGCCGGGCAGATGCTCAACAGATGGGGGCATGTCCGACTATTTCAAGGGCTTATGCGGTTCGATCTTGAAATGCGCTCGAGCGGTGGCGATGGGCGAGTCGCGATCGCCTTGCCAGGCGGTGATCGCCACGTTGGTCACTCGACGGCCTTGGCGCCATAGCTGGCACTGGGCATAAGTGTCGCGGTAGTGCCCGGCGCGCAGGTAGTCGATGGAGAAGTCGATGATCTTGGGAATACTGAGGCTTTCGCTGAAGATCAACAAATAGAGCGCCGCCGAAAGCTCCATGAAACCTGCAATGACACCTCCATGGATGGCCGGCAGCAAGGGGTTGCCGATGTTGTCCTGATTGGCCGGCAGGCGGAACAGCAGGTCATCGCCCTGGCGCTCGCATTCGATGCCGATAAGCGCGGCGTAGGGAATCAGCGCCAGCAACGGTGCATAGTCGCCGCGGGCATGGGCCTGAATCAGCTGCTTGCGAACATCCTCGGGAATCATGCCCTGCCCTCCTTGAGGCCGCTGCCGAAACGGATACCACCTCGGGCCTCCTGCCCAAGACGCATGAAGGTGCCGACCACCTGACAGATCGGCTGAGCAGGGTCGTCCTGATAGGCCGTACCGCGGGTGAAGATCACATCACGGGTGACGCGATAACATTGGGCATGACCATGGATGTCCTTGCCAGGCTGCGCAGGATGCATGTAGTCGATACGCAGGTCCAGGGTCGGACAGACTTCGAACTGCGGCAGTACACAAAGGGTGGCCATGCCGCAGGTGGTGTCCATCAGCGTGGTCAGCACGCCGCCATGGACGGCGCCAGTCTGTGGATTGCCAACGATCGCTTCCGACCAGGGCAGTATCAGGGTCATGCCCTCGGCATCAGCGTGATGGACACGCATCTGCAACACCTGGCAATGCCTGAGCGCTGAAAGAAAACGTCCAGCCATCGCCATCAAGGCCGTCTCACTCATGGTCCGCGTACTCCTTGCCGACTCGACATTTCACAAACCCAGGGAAAAGTCGATATAGAACGGGGTGTTATATATCTGCAACCTGCGTTGAACTTATGGCTGGCGGATGGACTCGAAGGTTTCAAGTAAGTTATTCCACCAAGGAGAAACACCCCATGCGTAAACCTTTTGCTTTTGCTCTGATGCTGGCCGCTGCCATGGGCCTGGCTGCTTGCGACAAGGCGAGCGAAGACAAAGCCCAGGACGCACAGCAACATGCCGAGCAAGCCCAGGAGAAGATGGGCGAGGCTCAGGATAAAGTGAACGAGGCCGCCAAGGAAAACGCCGAAGCCGCCAAAGATCAGGCCGAAGCGCAGCAGAAAGCCGCCGAGGAAGCCCAGCCTTCCACCCCGGCGCCTTCCACTGCTCCGGCCGAACCTGCCAAGCAGTAATTATGCTGAACGGAAAAACCCGACTTGCGTCGGGTTTTTTTGTACCTGCAATTAACCGATGAAACGCTTCAGTCAGCGTTGATCAATTCATATTCACCGAAGTGTCCTTGCCCGCTTCACTCTGCACACTTTCGGTGGGAGTGAAGACCATCACTTCCAGTACATGGGAGTGGAACTCCCGTCGGTACAGAATGAATACGACGCCGATACTCAGCAGCATGAACATCCACGGGCTGACGAACCAACTCAGCATGGCCATGCCGAAATAGTAAGAACGCAATCCAAGGTTGAACTGGTTGGCCGCCAGCGACAGTACCCGCGCCGCCCGCGAGGCGAAGGCCTTGCGCTCAAGCTCGCTGACCTGCCGCTCACCAATCATCGGCGCCGACCCCACCAGCACCGCAGCGAAATTGTATTGGCGCATGCACCAGCTGAAGGTGAAGAAGGCATAGACGAACACCAGCGCCAGGCACAGCAGCTTGATCTCCGACATCCCCTGCGAGGCCTGCTGCACCAGCGGCAGGTCGGCTAACAGCGACAGCGCACGATCGGAGGCGCCGAGCACGGTGAGGATGCCTGCCAGGATGATCAGAGTGCTCGAGGCAAAAAAAGACGCGTTGCGCTCCAGGTTGCCGATCACGCTGGCGTCGGCGATGCGGTTGTCGCGCAGCAGCATGCGACGCATCCAATCTTCCCGGTAGAGATGCAGGACGCTGGCCAGGCACGCAGTGTCGCGCCCCTTCCAGGTGGCGTAGCGGGTGTAGCCGCCCCAGCACAGCGCAAACCAGGCGACGGCCAGCAGGTTGTGGAGATTGCTTTGGATGAAGGTCATGCAGGGTTTCCGTAAGGCGGGGCATAAAGAGGTTGGCCTGCGGATTCGACGCTGGCTATCGATGAAAGGCACACTGAGGTTGTGAAAACCATCTTGCCAGGGCGGGCCTG
>NZ_JBNFMU010000143.1:0-12102 GCF_049942315.1 Pseudomonas wayambapalatensis | reverse complement strand
CCGCCCGCGCGGCGCTTCGCGGGCAAGTCGGAGCGCCGAACCGCCGCCCCTACATTTGTTTCGGGCCAGTTATGCCTGTGCCATAGGCGCGCGACCGCCTGGTGTGTACGACTCGGTACCGCGCCGTGCGCCAAAGGGGGCGCGCGAAAATGCCACAGGACTCACTGGCCCGAAACAAACGTAGGAGCGGGCTTGCCCGCGAAGCGCCGCGCGGGCGGCGCTCGATCTCAAGGGCACCAAAAACCTTTCGGCGAGCACCTGAAAAATCACTTGGGATAAAGCGGCGGCAGGCTTGCACCCTCACCCGTTGGTGTAAGGGCTTGCTCCAGCGCAGGGATCGCACCAATTGCCCGCCACAGCTCATCACCCTGCCAATGCTGGCCCGACTCGCTGTAGAGCGCGCCATTGAGGCCGTCGAGGGCGTTGGACAAGGGCACGAAGCGCGCCGCCATCTCGGCCAGCGTCTCCGGTTGTTGGCGCGCCCAGGCGTCCAGCGCCTGGCGCGTGGCCTGGGGGTCGTTGGCGAGGGTCGCGCGCTTGAGGTCGTCGAGCAAGGTGCGGGGGCTTGGGCCGCTTTGTGCCGCCCGTAGCACCGCAGGCTGCGAACGGGCGCGCCACCACAGGGCAAAGCCGAGCAGCGTGGTCAGTGCCAGGACCAGCGTCGCCAGTTGCCAGGGCCACAATGGATTGGCGCCGCTGGCAACGTCACCCACCGGCGTGTCGGCACTCAGCGCGGGGTTATCGTCAACCTTGATGCTTCGGGCCGGGAGGCTGCTGTGCTCCAGATGATCTTCGAGGGTGTTCCACCAGGTGACTTCCAGCGCAGGCAGCATCAGGTTGCCACTGTGGATCGGCACCAACGCTTCGCGCTCTTCACGATTGGCGGTCATGCCGCGCTCGTTGATCTCGTTGCGCAGCAGTGGTTGGTCCGGGTAGCGGCGCAGGCCAGTGACCTCGGTGGCCGGCAACGGTGGCAACTGCGTGCTGGACAGCCCCTCGGCGCGCAGAGTGGTGCTGCGCGTCAGCGAATCGCCGATCTGCGTCGGCTGCTGGGTCGGGTCGGGGTTCCAACGCTCCTCCAGGGTGAGGCTGCGGGCCGGGAGCCAGGTCAAACCGGCAGGCCAGGCCGCAGGGATGGCCTTGACCTGCAGGGTCAGCGGCAGTGAGCTCACCTGCACCTGGCGCCCGCTGCGAGCACCTGTGGCAGGCGGCTCTGTGCTGTCGGCAGCGGTGGCGGTGAAGGTCAGGGGCGGCACTAGCAGTGTGCCGCTCTGTTGCGGGTAAAGCGCGTAGCGGGTTTCGATCACGCCATGGCGCACGCCGTTGATTTCTTTCTCGTAGGTGCGCGACTCGCCCAGCGGCTCGACCTTGGCGTTTTCGAGCCGCAGCGGGCTCAGGCTGCTGTCATCGTACAGCGACACCGAGTGGTAGATGCGCAGGGTCAGTACGGCCTGGGCCTGGACATACACTTCGGGGCTGTCGAGGGTTGCCTCGATGAACACCTGCGAGGCGCTGTCCGGGCGATTGGGGTCGGGTTGCACCACTTGCAGCTCGATGGCCTGACTGCGCGACTGCCCCAGTTGCAGCTCCGGGATCTGCAGGTTGCCGCTACGCCGGGGCAGCAGGGTGACGATCCAGCGCGTGCTGGCCCGGGTTTCGCCATCGAGGGTATGCAGGCTATTGAGCTGGCGCGTACCGCGCACTTCGAAGTCGCCCTCCAGGGCGCGCAAATCGGGCTTGCCGAACTCGGTGACATCCTGGCTTTCCAGCGTGAGTTCCAGGGTTTCGCCGGCCTCCACGCGGGTGCGATCGACGCTCGCCTGCAGCGCCGGTTGGGCCTGTGCCAGAGTGAGCCAGAGAAGGCTGAGCAAGAAGGCGCCGAGGCGACTCATCGTTGGGGTTCCTGATGCAATTGCTGTTCGTACCAGAATTTGCGTCGCAGCAGTTGCGCCGGGTTGTCGGGAATTTCCCGCAACCACTGCTCCAGGGCCTGGCGCTGTTCGGCGTCGAGGCTGGTCGAGGTGGGCCGCTGCGGCGGCTGGGTGAGGCTGTCATCATCGCCGCCCTGGTTGCCGGACGACGCCTGGTTGTTGCTGTTGCGGGTGGTGTCGCCACCATCCTGCGCTGGGCTCTGCTCGTCGTTGCCGGGCGTGCCCTGGGCGCTGCTGGAAGCCGAGCTGCTGTTGCCGTCGGTGTCGCGGCTCGGTGTCGGTTGCGCGTCGCTGTTGTCCGGCTTTTGCTCGGCGTTGGCCTCGCGTTGTTGCAGCAGTTGTTGCACCAGTGCCTGGTTGTCCAGTGCCGGTTGCAGGTCGGGCTGGCGCTCCAGGGCCTGCTCGTAGGCATCCAGGGCGGCATCCAGTTCGCCGGCACGGGCCAGGGCATTGCCTCGATTGTAGTGCGCCGCGGCGCTGTTGCCCTGGGCGAATGCCTGGGCCGCGCCAGTGTAGTCGCCTGCCTGGTACAGCGCCATGCCGCGCCACTGTGGATCCTCGAAGCGCTGGGCGGCTTCGGCGGGACGCTGGTGTTGCAGCAGGTACTGGCCTTGTTGATCGGGGCGACGCCAGAGGTCCTGGAATTCGAACGCCTGGCTTGGTTGGGGCAGGGCAAATAGCAGCGGCAGGCAGAACAGCCAGCCGCGGCGTCCGGCGCAGGCGGCCAGCAGCAACAGCGGCAGCAGCAGCCAGTAGCCCTGGTCGGCCCAACTGTCCAGTTGCAGGGTCTGGCCGTCGTTGCGCAGGGCGCGGGGGGAGTCGAACAGGCCCAGACCGCGCAGGTCGAGATCGTCGATACGGGCATGCCGGTAGCGTCCGCCCGTGGCGACGATGAAGCGCTTGAGCTCGGCGCTGTCCAGGCGTGGTACGAGGATGGCGCCCTGGTCGTCCTTGAGGTACTCGCCACTGGCCTGGCGCACGGGTGCACCTTCGGCGGTGCCGACGCCGAGCATCAATAAAGAGGGGCCCTGGCGACCCAGGGCCTGGACGATACCCTGGCGCTCCTGCTGACTGAGCGAGCTACCGATCAGCAGCACGCGGCCTTGCCCCAGGCCGCTCTGAGCGAGCAGTGCCAGGCCCTTTTGCACTGCCAGATCGGCGCGATGGCCGGGCTGCGGCATGATCGAGGGGTCGACTGCCTCGAGCAGGTTGCGTGTGGTGCCCAGGTCATCCGACAGTGGCACCAGGGTATGCGCGCTGCCGGCATAGACGATCAACGCGGTCTGGCTTTCGCGACGGTGTTCGAGCAGATCGAGGACCTTGCGCCGAGCCTGTTCCAGACGGTTGGGCGGGCTGTCCTCGGCGAGCATCTGCGGGGTCAGTTCGAGCAGGATCACCAACGGGTCGGCCGGGCGCTGGCGGGTTTCTTCCAAGCGCTGCCAACTGGGCCCGAGCAGGGCCAGGAGCACCAGCAGCCAGGCCAGGCCCAGGGCGATCCACGGCAGCTTGCTGGTGCTGCCATTGCCGCCTCCGAGCAACACTGCATGGAACTGCTGCGGCAGAATCATCTGCCAGCGGCCGGCACGTTTGCGTCGATGCCAGAGCTTGAACAGCAGCCAGCCGAGCAGGGGCACCACCAGCAGCCAGAGCGGGCGCAGCCATTGTGGCCAGAGTTCGATCATCGCCGCCTCCTCAGGCGTAGGCGCTTGAGGCGCTGGCGCCATTCGGGGTGGGGTTGCAGGAAGCGTGGTCGACGCAGCAGGCGTTGCAGCAGATTGTCTGGCCACTGCACGGCGATCACCAGCAGGACGCTGAGCAGCAGCGCCAGGGCCATCGGCCAGGCATACAGCTCCCTGGCAGTGCGCGCCTGGGTCGGTTGCTGGGCTACTGGTTCGAGCTGGTCGAGGGTGTCACCGATGCTGTTCAGCTCGGCACCGTCATGGGCGCGGAAATAGGCGCCATGGGTGAGTTCGGCGATTTCCTTGAGCGAGGCTTCGTCCAGGTCCAGGCTCGGATTCAGGCCGAGCAGCCCCGGGGTGCCGCTGGCGTCGGGGTTGGCGCCGATGCCGATGGTGTAGATGCGTACGTCTTCCTGGGCCGCCAGGCGCGCGGCCGTCAGGGGGTGTATCTGCCCGCCGTTGTTGGCGCCATCGGTCACCAGTACCAGCACTCGGCTCTGTGCGGGGCGCTGACGCAGACGCTTGACCGCAAGGCCGATGGCGTCGCCGATGGCGGTGTTCTTGCCGGCGATGCCGATCTGCGCTTCGTCGAGGAAGGTACGCACGGTGCGCCGGTCGAAGGTCAGCGGGGCCTGCAGATAAGCCTCGCTGCCGAACAGGATCAGCCCGACCCGGTCGCCCTCGCGGTCCTGGAGAAAATCGCCGAGCAGCGCCTTGACCAGGTCGAGGCGACTGATTTCGTCGCCCTTCCACTGCATGTCGGGGAAGTCCATCGAGCCCGACACGTCCACCGCCACCAGCAGGTCGCGGCCGCTTGCCGCGATCGGTACCGGATCGCCCAACCACTGCGGCCGGGCGGCCGCCAATAGCAGAAGCAGCCAGATCACCACGAACGGCGCCTGCTGGCGCCAGGTTGGCAGGTTGAGGCGGGCGCGGCGCCCGGCAAGGCCTTCGAGCTCATCGAGAAAGCCCACTTTGAGCACCGGCTCGCCGCTGTCGGCGGCAGGCAGCAGCAGGCGCATCAGCCAGGGCAGCGGCAGCAGGGCGAAGATCCACGGCCAGGCCAGGTCAAACATGTTTGCGAATCCAGGTCTCGACCGCCTGGGCGAGCCCGGCGATGGCCTTGTCGTCGAGCTTGCACTCGGGCTTGTAGGCCCCTTCGACCAGTACCATCCAGCGGGTCAGGCCGGCAGCCGGGCAGCGGTTGTCGAGAAACGCCAGCCATTGACGGCCGTTGAGCGTGTGGCTGTTGGCACCAGGGTAGTGATTGCGGCACAGGCGTTTGAGCAGGGCATTGATCTGCTGCAACCAGGCCCCGGCCGGTGCGCCGTCGTAGGGGCGCGGCAGGCGGGCGAGCTCGGCCAGGGCTTCGACGCGGATCGGGTCCAGCGGCTGTTCGGCGGGTGGCGCCTGGCGTCGGCCTGGCCGCCAGCGGCGCAGGCGCCACAGCCCCCAGCCGAGCAGCGGCAGCAGGGCCAGCAGCAGCCACCAGCCCGGCGCCGGTGGCCACAGACCGATGGCCGGCGGGGCGATCAGCGGTTGCAACTGGTCGAGCGGGTTCATTGGCCGCTTCCCGGACGCTGGTTGAGGTACTCGCGCAACTGCTCGATCATTTCGCTCTGGGTGCTCAACGGCATCAGCACCACGCGCATTTTCTGCGCCAGCAGTTCCCAGCGTTCGATGCGTGCTTCGGCCTGTTGGCGATAGAGCTGGCGCAGGTTGGCGTCCAGGGTGTCGAGCTCCAGGTGCGCGCCGCGTTGGGCGAAGCGTAGCAGGCCGGCGGCGGGCAGCGCGTGGTCGAGCGGGTCGGAGACCGGCATCAGCAGCACGTCGCAGTGGCGTGAGAGCATCGCCAGGTGCTGTTCGACGGCTGGGGTGAGTGCGCGTTCGTCGCAGATGACGATGGCCAGGCTGCCGGGGCGCAGCACTTCACGCGCGCGGCGCAGTGCCAGGCCCAGGCTGTCGGGTTGGGGTAGCGCTTCGGTGTGCAGCGACTGGTTGACCTTGGCCAGGCGGTTGAGCAGTTGCAGCAGGCTCTGCTTGCTGCGTCGGGGCTTGATCTCGTGGTGTTCGTTGTCGCCGAACACCAGCCCGCCGATGCGATCGTTATGGCCCAGCGCCGCCCAGCCGAACAGCGCCGCAGCCTGGGCCGCGAGCACCGACTTGAACATCAGGCCCGAGCCGAAGAACAGGCGCTGGCTCTGCTCGACCATGATGAAGATCGGCCGTTCGCGCTCTTCATGGAAGAGCTTGGTGTGGGGCTCTTGGGTGCGTGCGGTGACACGCCAGTCGATGTTGCGCACGTCGTCGCCGGCCTGGTACACGCGCACCTGGTCGAAGTCGACCCCACGTCCGCGCAGCTTGGAGTGGTGCAGGCCCACCAGCGGGCTGCGCTGGCCGGGCCGGGAGAACAGCTGGATCTCGCGCACGCGGTGGCGCATGTCGATCAGCTCGGCCAGGCCGATGCGGATGCCGGGTTCGGCGAGGTGCGTGGCGGGCATGCGGGTCAGGCGACGGCGACGACGTCGAGGATACGCTGTACCACCCGGTCCTGGTCGATGCCCGCAGCTTCGGCTTCGAACGACAGGATGACACGGTGGCGCAGCACGTCGAACAGCACGGCCTGGATATCTTCCGGGCTGACGAAGTCGCGCCCGGCCAGCCAGGCATGGGCACGTGCGCAGCGGTCCAGGGCGATCGAGCCACGGGGGCTGGCGCCGTAGGCGATCCAGTCGGCCAGTTCGCCGTCGAACTTGGCCGGGGTGCGCGTGGCCATGACCAGTTGCACCAGGTATTCCTCCACGGCATCGGCCATGTACAGGCCGAGGATTTCCTTGCGTGCGGCGAAGATCGCCTGCTGACTGACCTGGCGCTCCGGCTTGACCTCGCCGCCCAGCGCTTCGCCACGGGCCTGCTGGAGAATGCGACGTTCGACGGCCGCGTCGGGGAAGCCGATTTTCACGTGCATGAGGAAACGGTCGAGTTGCGCTTCGGGCAGCGGGTAGGTGCCTTCCTGCTCGATCGGGTTCTGCGTGGCCATGACCAGGAACAGCGGCGACAGCTCGTAGGTGCTGCGGCCCACGCTGACCTGGCGCTCGGCCATGGCCTCGAGCAGGGCCGATTGCACCTTGGCCGGGGCGCGGTTGATCTCGTCTGCCAGGACCAGGTTGTGGAAGATCGGCCCTTGCTGGAACACGAAGCTGCCGGTTTCCGGGCGATAGATCTCGGTGCCGGTGATATCGGCCGGCAGCAGGTCGGGGGTGAACTGGATACGGTGGAATTGCGCCTCGATGCCCTCGGCCAACTCCTTGATGGCCTTGGTCTTGGCCAGGCCCGGTGCGCCCTCGACCAGCATGTGCCCGTCGGCGAGCAGGACGATCAGCAGGCGGTCGACCAGCTTCTCCTGGCCAAGGATCTGGGAGGAGAGAAAGGTGCGCAGCGCGATCAGCGCTTCACGGTGTTCCATCGTCGGCGGTTCCTGGAAATGGGCCGGGCGCTTGGGGGAGGGCGGTTGCCGGGCAGGGGGTGATACTTTAATCCATCCAGGGGGGCGGCGACCAATTGGGTGTCAGAAAAAATCCTGAAGGCCGGCGTGGTCCGGGCCCGTTGCGGGCCCGGCGACGTGTCAGAGGAACACGAACTTGGCGATGAAGATCACGCACAGCACCCACAGGCTTGCGGAAATTTCCTTGTACTTGCCGGTCCCGGCCTTGAGCACGACGTAACTGATGAAGCCCAGGGCGATGCCGTCGGCCACCGAAAAGGTCAGCGGCATCATGATCGCGGTGACGATCGCCGGGATGCTGTCGGTCGCCTCGTCCCAGTTGATGTGCGCCATGCTGCCCATCATCAGCATCGCCACGTAGATCAGCGCGCCGGCCGTGGCATAGGCGGGGATCATCCCGGCCAGCGGGGCGAAGAACATCGCCGCGACGAACAGCAGGCCGACCACCACCGCCGTCAGGCCGGTGCGCCCGCCCGCGGCAACCCCGGCGGCACTTTCCACGTAGCTGGTCACCGGCGGTACGCCCACTGCGGCGCCGAACACGCTGGAGGCGCTGTCGGCCTTCAGGGCGCGCGACAGGTTCTCGATACGCCCGTCCGGGGCCACCAGGTTCGCCCGCTGCGCCACGCCCATCAGGGTGCCGGCGGTGTCGAACATATGCACGAACAGGAAGGCCAGTACCACGCTGATCATGCTGACGTTGAAGACGCCGGCCACGTCCATGGCCATCCAGGTCGGTGCCAGGCTCGGTGGCAGCGAGAACACCCCGCCATACTGCACCAGGCCCAGGCCCCAGCCGGCCAGGGTCACGGCGATGATGCTGATGAGAATGGCGCCGAACACCCGGTGGTAGCTCAGCACCGCGATCATCAGGAAGCACACGGCCGCCAGCAGCGGTCCGGGTTCATGCAGCGAGCCCAGCTTGATCAGCGTCGCCGGGCTGTCGACGATGATGCCGGCGGTCTTCAGGCCGATCAGCCCGAGGAACAGTCCGACCCCGGCACCCATGGCATGGCGCAGGCTCACCGGAATGCTGTTGAGCAGCCACTCGCGCACCCGTGACAGGGTCAGCAACATGAACAGCACGCCGGAGACGAACACGGCGCCCAGCGCCGCCTCCCAGGTGTAGCCCATGGTGCCGACCACGGTGTAGGTGAAGAAGGCGTTGAGCCCCATGCCGGGCGCCAGGCCCACTGGCCAGTTGGCGTACAGGCCCATCAGCAGACAGCCCAGGGCGGCGGCGATGCAGGTGGCGACGAAGGCGGCACCGTGATCGATGCCAGCGTCGGCCATGATGTTGGGGTTGACGAAGATGATGTAGGCCATGGTGATGAATGTGGTCATCCCGGCGATCATTTCGGTCCTGACGGTCGTGCCGTGGTGCCGGAGTTTGAAGATCCGCTCCAGCCATCCCTGTCGGGGCGACGCAGCGAGATCCAGCGTTGGGGCTTCGGATTTGCGGCTTTCCACAGCGAGTACTCCTCAAGTCTTTCTTGTTGTTCTGGAGCCTTGGTCCTGTGCATGCACTTGGCGGCTCCGCGAGGGGGTGGCAGACGTCTGACGGGTTTGTTGACTTTTGGGTCAGGAAGTTGCTCGGTGGATTATGCTTTTGTGTACAAAGAATGCAAATAATGTTTTATCTTTTGTGCGCACAATCTTCGTCAACGCAGCTATATGGGTATTGGCCACCTGCAGAAACGGCTCAGCCTGTGTACAATGCGCAGATACCTTGATCCCTTTTTTCACCCCAGGACTTGCCAGCCACCCTCTGACAGGTATTACAGTCGAGGTTCCACTGGCCGATCCCTTGTGCTCGAGTGCCCATGAACGAACAGCTGCAACCTCTGAAGAAACCTGCGCGCACAGCCAAGGCCGGCCGCAGCGGTACCCAGGACGACATCGTCTATGCGCACATTTTCGAGGCCATCCTCGAACAGCGCCTGGCGCCGGGCACCAAGTTGAGTGAGGAAGCGCTGGGCGAGATCTTCGGCGTCAGCCGCACCATCATCCGTCGCGCCTTGTCGCGTCTGGCCCATGAAAGCGTGGTGCTGCTGCGCCCCAACCGTGGCGCGGTCGTGGCCAGCCCCACCGTGGAGGAGGCGCGCCAAGTGTTCTTCTCCCGGCGCATGGTCGAGCGCGCCATCACCGAGCTTGCGGTGCAGCATGCCACCGGCGAGCAACTCAACGAGCTGCGCCAGATGGTCCGCGAAGAGCGCGACAGCTTCTCGCGTGGCGACCGTGGCGCTGGCATCCGCCTTTCCGGCGAGTTCCACCTCAAGCTGGCCGAGGCGGCCGGCAATGCGCCGCTGGTCAGCTTCCAGCGCAGCCTGGTGTCGCAAACGTCGTTGATCATCGCCCAGTACGAAAGCGGCAACCGCTCGCATTGCTCGTACGATGAGCACATGCAACTGATCGACGCCATCGAGGCGCGCGATGCCGAGCAGGCGGTGAGCCTGATGATGCATCACATGGATCATATCGACAGCAAGCTCAACCTTGACGAAGACAGCGCATCGGACGACCTGCATGCGGTGTTCTCGCACCTGCTGAAAAAACCCAAGGCTGCCGCCAAGGGTTGATCGTTTGCCTGGATGAATGACCGAGGGCTGCTGTGCAGCCCGTCGCGGGACCAGCCCGCTCCCACAGGTATGGACTGCTGCCAAGTTGGACATGAATCCAACCTTTGCGGCAGTTCAGGTACAGCACATCCCTCGGGCCCGGTGCTTTCTCTGTGGGAGCGGGCTCGTCCCGCGATGGGCCGCGCAGCGGCCCTTTGTGCATCAGCGCCGATGTACCGAGCGCCCCGCGGCGAAGGTCTCGCGCACGGTACGGTCATCGCCCAGGGTGGTCAGCACGAACAAGGTCTCCTCGATGCTGTTGGATTGCTGGATGCGGTAGTCCAGCAGCGGCGTGGCCTTGTAGTCGAGCACCACGAAATCGGCATCGTTGCCGGCGCGCAGGCTGCCGATGCGGTCGTCCAGGCGCAGGGCGCGGGCGCCACCGAGGGTGGCCAGGTACAGCGACTTGTACGGGTGCAGGCGCGCGCCCTGCAGCTGCATCACCTTGTACGCCTCGTTCAGTGTGTTGAGCAGCGAGAAACTGGTTCCGGCACCCACGTCGGTGCCCAGCCCGACATTGACCTTGAAACGCTCGGCCTGGGGCAGGTTGAACAGGCCGCTGCCCAGGAACAGGTTGGACGTCGGGCAGAAGGCCACGGCCGAGCCGGTCTCGGCCAGGCGCTGGCATTCCTCGTCGCACAGGTGCACGCCGTGGGCGAACACCGAGCGCTCGCCCAGCAGTTCGAAGTGGTCGTAGACGTCCAGGTAGCCTTTGCGCTCGGGGAACAGTTCCTTGACCCAGTCGATCTCCTTGAGGTTCTCCGACAGGTGGGTGTGCAGGTACACGCCCGGATGTTCCTTGAGCAATTGCCCGGCCATGGCCAGCTGTTCAGGCGTGCTGGTGGGCGCGAAGCGCGGCGTCACCGCATAGTGCAGGCGAGCCTTGCCATGCCAGCGCTGGATCAGCGCCTTGCTCTCGCTGTAGCTCGATTCGGCGGTGTCGGTCAGGTAGTCGGGGGCGTTGCGGTCCATCATCACCTTGCCGGCGATCAGGCGCAGGTCCAGGCGCTCGGCCTCCTCGAACAGGGCGTTGACCGACTCCGGGTGCACGCTGCCGAACACCAGCGCGGTGGTGGTGCCGTTGCGCAGCAGTTCCTGCAGGAAGATCTTCGCCACCTTGTCGGCATGAGCCTTGTCGGCGAACTGCTTTTCGCAAGGGAAGGTGTAGGTGTTCAGCCAGTCCAGCAGTTGCTCGCCGTAGGAGCCGATCATGCCGGTCTGCGGGAAATGGATATGGGTGTCGATGAAGCCTGGGGTGATCAGGGCGTCCTGGTAGTGCACCACTTCGATATCGGCGTCGAGGGTCGGCAGCAGGTCGGTGGCGTGTCCCAGGGCGCTGATGCGGCCTTCGTCGACCACCAGCAGGCCGTCTTCGTAGTATTCGTGGGAGGCCTCCAGGCCAACCTCGGCAGGGTCGGCAATGCTGTGCAGGATGGCGGCTCGGTAGGCTTTGCGGGTTGCGGTCATAAAGCGCTCGTCAAATGGCTTGGCTGCGCCGGGAGGGCGGCAGCAACTGGGCAATGGGGCCCGCATTGGCGCCAGCGTCATGCTGGCCGAAGCAGGCGTTGTAGGTGGCGATGATTTCGCCGGCAATGGACACCGCGATCTCGATGGGCAGCTTGCCCTTGACCTCCGGCAGGCCCATGGGGCAGCGCATGCGTGCCAGCACGGCATCGTCGTAGCCGCGCTCGCGCAGGCGGTGTTCGAACTTGACCCGTTTGGTCTTCGAGCCGATCAGGCCGAACCAGGTGAAGTCGTTGCGCTTGAGGATGGCGGCGGTCAGCTCCAGGTCGAGCTGGTGATTGTGGGTCATGACGATGCAGTAGCTGCCTGGCGGCAGTTCGGCCACTTCGTCGACCGGCTCTTCGCTGACCACCTTGGTCACCCCGTGGGGGACAAGCGGCGGGAATTCCTGCTCGCGCGAATCGATCCAGCGCACCCGGCAGGGCAGCGCGGCGAGCAAGGGTACCAGAGCCCGGCCGACATGGCCCGCGCCGAACACCGCGACCTGCGCCTGCACCGGCGCCATGGGTTCGAACAACAGCACCGTGACGCCGCCGCAGCACTGGCCCAGGCTCGCGCCCAGGCTGAAGCGCTCCAGATGCGGTGTGCTGCGCTGCTCGGCGAGCATCTGCCGGGCGATGTGCAGGGCCTTGAACTCCAGGTGTCCGCCACCGATGGTGTCGAACAGGCTGCTGGCGCTGACCACCATCTTCGACCCCGCGTTGCGTGGCGTGGAGCCGCGCTCCTCGATGATGGTCACCAGGATGCAGGGTTCGCCGCGGGACTGATGGTCGGCGAGGGCATTGATCCATTGGTGCATGATGTAGCCTCTCTAAACCATGCTGAGGACCCTGTAGGAGCGGGGG
>NZ_JBNFMU010000142.1:0-5333 GCF_049942315.1 Pseudomonas wayambapalatensis | reverse complement strand
CCGATACGAAGCCACCCTTAATTTGTTTTTTCCATGCGCTCGCCGAAAGTTTTTTAGTGCCTGTGAGATCGAGCGCCGCCCGCGCGGCGCTTCGCGGGCAAGCCCGCTCCTACAGTTTGTTTCGGGCCAGTTATGCCTGTGCCATAGGCGCGCGACCGCCTGGTGTGTACGACTCGATGTCGCGCTGTACTCCGAAGGGGGGCGCGCGAAAATGCCACAGGATTCACTGGCCCGAAACAAACTGTAGGAGCGGGCTTGCCCGCGAAGCGCCGCGCGGGCGGCGCTCGATCTCAAGAGCGCCGCAGAATCCAAGCCAGGCCACAGACCGCCCAGATGCTATCTGCGCCCAACCCCCTCTGCCCCTTGATACCCCCCCCACCCTCCCCATTATCATGCCCGCCATGATCAGAGACCCTTTCGAACGACTCGGCCTGGACCGCGAGGTCCTCACCGTCAGCCAGCTCAACGGCCGCGCCCGTGTGCTGCTCGAAGACGTGTTCCGCAGTGTCTGGGTGGAAGGCGAGATATCCAACCTCGCCCGCCCGGCCTCCGGCCACCTGTACTTCACCCTCAAGGACAGCGGTGCCCAGATCCGCTGTGCATTGTTCCGGCAGAACGCTGCCAGGGTCCGCCAGGCCCTGCGTGACGGCCTGGCGGTCAAGGTACGCGGTAAGGTCTCGCTGTTCGAGGGGCGCGGCGATTACCAGTTGATCGTCGATACCGTCGAGCCCGCCGGTGACGGCGCCTTGCGCCTGGCCTTCGAGGCGCTGAAGGAAAAGCTCGGCAACGAAGGGCTGTTCAGTGCCGAACGCAAGCAGCCGCTGCCGGCTCACCCGCGCCGCATCGGCATCGTCACCTCGCCAAGCGGCGCGGTGATCCGCGACATCATCAGCGTCTTTGCCCGCCGTGCACCGCAAGTCGAGCTGAACCTGGTCCCCACGGCAGTACAAGGACGCGAAGCCATCGGCCAGATCGTCCGCGCCTTGCAACTGGCCGACAGCCTTGGTTTCGATGCACTGATCCTGGCCCGTGGCGGCGGCTCGCTGGAAGACCTCTGGTGCTTCAACGAAGAAGCCGTCGCACGTGCCATCGCCGCCTGCGTGACCCCCATCGTCAGTGCGGTGGGCCATGAGACCGACGTGTCGATCAGCGACTTCGTCGCCGACGTGCGCGCCCCGACCCCTTCGGCGGCCGCCGAATTGCTCGCACCTGACAACAGCGGCCTGCAGCAACGCCTCGACAGCCTGCAACGGCGCCTGTTACTGCGCATGCAGCACCGCCTGAGCCACGATCGCCTGCGCCTGGAAGGCCTGGCCCGTCGCCTGCGTCACCCCGGCGAACGCCTGCGCCAGCAGGCCCAGCGCCTGGATGACCTGGACATGCGCTTGCGCCGCGCCTTCATGCTCGACATGAGCCAGCGCCAGCAACGCCTGGGCCGCCTCGACACGCGCCTGGCCGCGCAGCATCCCGGGCGCACCCTCAAGCTGCTCGGACAGCGCCTGGACAGCCTCGCCGAGCGCCTGCCGCGGGCCATGCGCGAAACGCTCAAGGACCGCCGCCAGCGCTTCCAGGCGCAATTGCAGACGCTGCAGGTGGTCAGCCCGCTGGCCACCCTGGCCCGCGGCTACAGCATCCTGCTCGACGAACGCGGCCAGGCCATCCGCAGCGCCGCCCAGACCCGCAACGGCCAGCGCCTGACCGCGCGCCTGAACGAAGGCGATCTGCAGGTTCGGGTCGAAGACAACCACCAGACTCCGGTCACCCTCTCTCTACTGGACTGACACATGCCCCGTCTGCTTGCCCCCCTGCTCGCACTCTGCGCCCTGCTGCTGGCCAGCACGGCCCAGGCCAGCTACATCACCCGCACCCTCAACAAGCCAGTCCCCGGTGGCGTGGCGGTGGTCGACCTCGGCCCCGCCGCCAGTGCACCGAGCGCGCGCTTCGACGGCAAGCCGGTGCTGGTGGTCAAGGAACAGGACACCTGGCTGGCCATCGTCGGTATCCCGCTGACGCAGAAACCCGGCACAGCCACCCTCACCCAGGGCGCACGCTCCCTGCCCTTCAGCGTGGGCAGCAAGAAATACCCCGAACAGCACATCACGCTGAAGAACAAGCGCCAGGTCAATCCCGAGCCGGATGACCTCAAGCGCATCGACCGCGAGCTGGCCGAGCAGGTCAAGGCATACCGCAGCTTCAGCCCGGGCATGCCGAGCAACCTGATCCTCGACAAACCGGTCAACGGCCCCCTGTCGAGCAAGTTCGGCGTGCGCCGCTTCTTCAATGGCGAGGAGCGCAACCCCCACGCCGGGCTGGACTTCGCCGTGCCCGCCGGCACCCCGATCAAGACCCCGGCCAACGGCAAGGTGATCCTGGTTGGCGACTACTTCTTCAATGGCCGCACGGTGTTCGTCGACCATGGCCAGGGCTTCATCAGCATGTTCTGCCACATGTCCAAGGTCGATGTGCGACCGGGGCAGGTGCTGCGCCGCGGCGACGTGGTCGGCAAGGTCGGCTCCACGGGCCGGGCAACCGGACCGCACATGCACTGGAACGTCAGCCTGAACGATGCTCGAGTGGACCCGGCGATCTTCATCGGAGCGTTCCAGCCCTGAGATCGGTGACAAGCCCGCTCACACCGGGGATTTCCTGTGGGAGCGGGCTTGTCCCGCGATGGCCGCGCCGCAGTCGCATCACCTTGCGCAGCAACAAACCTCGGCACAATAAAAAATCAATAACATTCAAACGACAGCCATAAAATCTCACCCACAAGCTTTTTTTAAGCATTCCTCTCAATTTTTTTCGAACACTTGCCATCTCCCACTCCCACTGGTTAGGGTTGAGGGCATGAAAACCTCGATCACCCTCATTCTGCTCCGCCAACACCGCAGCCTTTGCCTGGTCAGTGCACGACTACCTGGGTGAACCGCGTCGCCTCGCCTCTTCATCTCGTTATCGCTTGGCAGGCCCGATCAGGCCGCACATTAAAGGATCGCTCCAAATGACCATGCTCAAAGACCCGTCGAAGAAATACCGCGCCTTCCCGACCATCGACCTGCCAGACCGTACCTGGCCGTCGAAGGCCATCACCCAGGCGCCAATCTGGTGCAGCTCCGACCTGCGTGACGGGAACCAGTCGCTGATCGAGCCGATGGACGCCGAGAAGAAGCTGCGTTTCTGGAAAACCCTGGTGCAGGTTGGCGTGAAAGAGATCGAGGCGTCGTTCCCGTCTGCCTCGCAGACTGACTTCGACTTCGTACGCACCCTGATCGAAGACGGCCACATCCCGGACGACACCACCATTCAGGTACTGACCCAGGCCCGTGAAGACTTGATCGCCCGCACCTTCGAGTCCCTGCGTGGCGCGAAGAAGGCCATCGTCCACCTGTACAACGCCACCTGCCCGGCGTTCCGCCGCATCGTCTTCAACCAGGACAAGCAAGGCGTGAAGGACATCGCGGTGAACGCAGCCAAGCTGTTCGTCAAGTACGCCGCCCAGCAGCCGGAAACGCACTGGACCTTCCAGTACTCGCCGGAAACCTTCAGCGCCACGGAGCTGGAGTTCGCCAAGGAAGTGTGCGACGCGGTGATCGAGGTGTGGAATCCGACCCCCGAGCACAAGATCATTCTCAACCTGCCGGCCACCGTGGAAGTCGCCACGCCAAACGTCTACGCCGACCAGATCGAATGGTTCTGCCGCAACGTCAACCGCCGTGACAGCGTGATCATCAGCCTGCACACCCACAACGACCGCGGCACCGGCATCGCCGCCACCGAGCTGGGCCTGATGGCTGGCGCCGACCGCGCCGAAGGCTGCCTGTTCGGCAACGGCGAGCGTACCGGCAACGTCGACCTGGTCACGCTCGCGCTGAACCTCTACACCCAGGGTATCGACCCACAACTGGACTTCTCCGACATCGACGGCGTGCGCAAGGTCGTCGAAGAGTGCAACCAGTTGCCGGTGCACCCACGTCATCCGTATGTCGGTGATCTGGTGCATACCGCCTTCTCCGGCTCGCACCAGGACGCCATCCGCAAGGGCTTCGCCAAGCAGCAGGACGGCGAGCTGTGGGAAGTGCCGTACCTGCCGATCGACCCGGCCGACATCGGCCGCAGCTACGAGGCGGTCATCCGCGTCAACAGCCAGTCCGGCAAGGGCGGTATCACCTACCTGCTCGAACAGGAATACGGCATCAGCCTGCCGCGCCGCATGCAGATCGAATTCAGCCAGGTGGTTCAGGGCGAAACCGACCGTCTCGGCCTGGAAATGACCGCCCAACAGATCTACAGCCTGTTGCACAAAGAGTACCTGCAGGCCAACGCCCCTTATGCACTGGTCAGCCATCGCCTGCAGGAAGAGAACGGCAACAGTGCCGTGGAAGTGGAAGTCGCCGGTGAAGGCGAGACCACCCTGCACTGGCGCGGCAAGGGCAACGGCGCCCTCGAAGCCCTGGTAGCCGGGCTGCCGATTGCAGTCGAGATCATGGACTACAACGAGCACGCCATCGGTGCAGGCACCAATGCCAAGGCCGCGGCCTACATCGAATTGCGCGTGGCCGGCGGTCGTCCGGTGCATGGCGTGGGTATCGATGAGAACATCACCACCGCAAGCTTCAAGGCGCTGTTCAGTGCATTGAACCGCTCGCTGAGCCAGCAGGCCGCCAAGGCGGCGTAACGGCACGCGCAGCACACGGAGCCCGCATCGGTCGATGCGGGCTTTTTCATTTCATGGCGGGCCATGATGGAGGCAAAACCTGCACATAAAAAAAAGGGGCGCCGACCAAGCGCCCCACAAGCCGTACAGCACACAACGAAATTCGTATCAGTCCAGCAGCGCCATCGCCTCGGCGCTGCAAGCTTCGATCCGCGCCCAGTCACCGTTCTTGATCCAGCTGCTATCAAGCATCCAGGTCCCGCCTACGCACATCACATTCGGCAATGCCATGTAGTTGCGCGCGTTGGCCGGGTTCACCCCGCCGGTCGGGCAGAAGCGGATATCGCCGAACGGGCCGCCGTAGGCCTTGATCGCCGCCACGCCGCCAACGATCTCGGCGGGGAACAGCTTGAAGCGACGATAGCCCAGCGCGTAGCCCGCCATGATTTCCGACGGCGTGCTGATGCCCGGCAGCAGCGGAATATCACTCTGCACACCAGCCTCGAGCACTTCGCGGGTAATCCCCGGCGTCACCACGAACTGCGCCCCCGCCGCTTCCACGGCCGCGAACATCGCAGGATCGAGCACGGTGTCGGCACCGATAAACAATTCAGGAAGCCGCTCCCGCAGCAACTGGAAGACTGGAAGAGCACACGCCTGCAATCCAGTCACATTCTAGGAT
>NZ_JBNFMU010000141.1:0-15528 GCF_049942315.1 Pseudomonas wayambapalatensis | reverse complement strand
CCATTTCATGAATGGCAGCCATTACCAGGAGCGAGACGGGGGACTTGGGTTGGAGGAGGACCGCTTGATGGGCCACGGTTTGTGCGCAGAGTGCGTACTCGGTGGCTTGGATGATGGTGTCTTCGAGGGAGTGGTTGTTGTGGGGTGGGTCGGGGACGATCTTTAACATTACGATTTTCCTTTGCGGAGCGACCACCTGTCTGCTGTCAAACAGAAGGGTGGCAGCCGTACGTGGGTTGACAGACCGGTGAAAATCGTAAAGTTCCGGCGCACGCAAGCGTGCCCGCACGTACAGCTGCCATAAAGGACTAGCCGCATACGATTTTCCATCACAGCCTGTCAAAGCTGTGTCGTTGATGTGCAACGACGCGCCGAGACTAGAGCGCTGCCCAAGGGGCCGCAACGGAAAAAAGGCGGTGGGAGTATCTTTGGGAAATGGACTACAGGAAAGTCATATTTTCTGATTTTGGAACAATGCGCAGCGCATTGGAGACGCCAGAGATCCCAGGTACTCATGCCTGTCCCGTGTGGGCAACTGTCTTGTTCAAAATCCAAAGACCAGCCCAATCCCTGTGTGGGCGGTTCGGCGCCCCGACTTGCCCGCGAAGAATCCACTACCGCTTCAAAGCGGCCGCAACAACCCGAAGCGCTTGCGCAACACCTTGTCCAGCAACCGCTGCGGCAGTAGCCGCGCCATCAGTGGCAAGGCGGTGCTGCCATTGCCCAGCCTTACCAGCGCCGGTGTCGGCGTCTTGCGTGTGGCTGCCAGCAATCCCTGGGCGAAGGTCGCCGCCGGGGTCGGCCTGTCCTGCGAGGCGCGGGCCCTGGCCTGCACCTGCTCGCGCAGCGGCCACCACGGCGAATCCGCTGCCAGTACCTGCTCGGCTTCGTGTTGCGCATTGCTGGCGAACTGTGAAGCGATCGCCCCGGGCTGCACTTCCATCACCCGGATCCCGAACGGTGCCAGCTCCAGGCGCAGGGCGTCGCTCAGCGCATGCACGGCGGCCTTGGAGGCGCAGTAGGCGCCGGCGAACGGGGTGACCAGTACCCCCGACACGCTGCCGATATTCACCACCAGGCCTTTGGAGCGGCGCAGCAGCGGGAACAGGGCGCGGGTTACGCCGACCAGCGAGAACACATTGGTTTCGAACTGGCGCTGCAGGGCTTCGACGCCGCCGTCGAGCAGCGGGCCCATGGCGCCGTAACCGGCGTTGTTGATCAGGATGTCGAGTTCCGGCAATTCCTCGGCCAGTCGTGCCAGGGCCTGCGGGTCGTTGACGTCCAGTTGCCGGGCGACGAAGCCAGCGCTGGCGAGGCGCTCGACATCTTCAGGCTTGCGGGCGGTGGCCCAGACCTGGTGGCCGGCATCGCGGAAAGTATCGGCCAGGGCGCGGCCGATGCCGCTGGAACAACCGGTGATGAGGACGGTGGGCATGGTCAGGGTCTGCTTTCAGGTGAGGTGTGTAGCGTCTGCACCGGTCTCTTCGCGGGCAAGTCGGAGCGCCGAACCGCCGCTCCCACGGCCAAGGTATCTGTAGGAGCGGGCTTGCCCGCGAAAAGGTCGACGCGGTCGCCCGGTCAATTGGCAAATGTACCTTGCAGGTGCTCGGCACGAAACTCCAGGGTCTGCGCACGATACCCGGAGCGCAGCGGCGGCAATGGCAGACAGTCTGTCCATTCGGCACCGGGCTGCAGCTCACCGGGCCCGCGATAGCGCGGCGCGGCATAGGTGTTTTCGGCAAGGTTGACCGTATCGCCGGGGGCGTAGGCGGCAACCCGCCAGCGCAGTTCGGTGAGCGGTGCCTTGTTGCCGTTTTTCATCCGCACTTGCAGGGCGCGGTCGGCGGGGCATTGGTCAGGCGCATAGCTCAGGCGCAGATCGAGGCGGGCCAGTTGCGAGGCCTCGCGGCTGTCCTGCCAGACCACGAACAGCGCGACCAGGCCGAGGCCGCACACGGCGGCCATGGAAATCGGCAGGGCCTTGGCCGGGTAGCGCAGCAGCAGGACCAGCCAGGTGAGGATGAGAAAGGCGCCGATGATCATGTGCGCAGATTCCGTGCAAGGATCTGCCCATCTTGGCGGCAGTGGCGCCAAGTCGCAAGAAGGCTGTCTGCCTGACCATCCGCCACGTTTGGTAAACCTGGTATTTTTGTCAGGTTCGCGTTCACGTAGATATTGATAGTCTCTTGATCGTTGTCGCGCACTTTCCAACAGCGACTGAGCGACAGGAGAAGCCTACATCATGAATGAGGATATTCTGAAAATTGATCAGGTGAGCACGATCACGGCGGGTAAGAAGTACGAGATCACCATCACCTATGGCGAAGGCGGGGAGCCAGGAAAAGAGGTTCTGCAATTTACCGAATCTTGGGTGACCAGTGATCGAGGTGAAGTTGAAGTCATCGGCACCTTCCCGGACCGAAAGAAATGGTTGTCGCTAGCCATGACCACTGGCTTCTCTAGCACTCCGAGGACAGTCGAGGTCAATCGCTTCACTGGCCTCATGGGTAGTCGGGGAGAAGTACGTCCCTCTGTGCACAATATCGAGGGCGCCGTTGAGGGCTTCGTCAATGGTCGAAATTTTGCGCGGTGCACATCTTTCAAGTTTCGTGCCCAGACCTTGTTGGGCCAGCAAGTGGTGGTTGAAGGCGTCTTTGATGTCGAGACCACTAAAGACTGAGTGACATACGTTCCCCGTGCGTCAGACGAGCTTCGGACCCAGGCCGTGCGTCTGGCCACAGTTCAATGTAGACCAGGGCATCTTGCAAGCAGAATACCGACACAGGCTATTAACTTTGCTAGTTGTAGAGGTATTGTGCCGAGCTAAGTTGCGAGTGCTGTTTTTCTCAGGAGAGTTTCTCATGATCGCAAAACATAAAGTCACAGAAGTGAAAGTTGATTCTAGCTATTTTAAGGGTGTGTTGACTCGTGAGCTTGATGGCGAGGTAGAGAAAACATACGAAGTCGATATTCGCAGAGTGAGTGTCTATGACTTTGATGATGAGAGGACCGTTGAGGCTAGGGATGATTCCGGCGGCATCGTTTTGACTTTTGTGTATAACCCTGAGTCACCGGAACGCACGAATATTCTAAATATGGAAATCGACAATCGCGATTTGCCCTATGCGTACGGAGAAGAGGGTACGATTTTCGATTTGGTCAGTACGCCAAACGAATTTTCCTGCCGTCTCTTTACGGCGCCGCTGAGAGGCGATGGAACCGGCACGCTATCATTTGCAGGTCGTTTTCACGTTGATCTTGCCTGAGCGACAGGTCGGCTTTCCGCGCTCGGGCCTGATATTCAATGAGCCTGATTGATGTATCAACGATCCTCGATATACAGCCTCGCTCCCATTACCGAACGGAAAGGTTTGAACAGAACATCGCAGGGCACGCCACAGCGGTAATGTACCTCTCTCACTTGCCCCGCGATGGTACTTGCTCAAATTACTGCGCGATGGTCTTCACCGAAACCCCACGCTCCACCGGCGTGGACGTGCGCCCATACACATCCTCGAAGCGCTCGATATCATCCTCGCCCAGGTAGCTCCCGGACTGCACTTCGATGATCTCCAGCGGGATCTTGCCGGGGTTGCGCAAGCGGTGCACCGAGGCAATCGGGATGTAGGTCGACTGGTTCTCGGTCAGCAGGAACACGTTCTCGTCGCAGGTCACCTCGGCGGTGCCGCTGACCACGATCCAGTGCTCGGCGCGGTGGTGGTGCATCTGCAGCGACAGGCTGGCGCCGGGCTTGACGGTAATGTGCTTGACCTGGAAGCGTCCGCCCATGTCCACCGAGTCGTAGGAACCCCATGGGCGGTACACCTCGAGGTGGTTCTGGGTCTCGCTGCGGCCTTGCTGGTCGAGGGTGTTGACCAGTTGCTTGACGCCCTGGACCTTGTCCTTGTGGGCGATCATCATCGCGTCCTTGGTCTCGACCACGACGATGTTCTCAAGGCCGATCACCGACACCAGCTTGCCGTTGCCGTGGATCATGCAGTTGTGGCTGTCCTGCACCACCACATCGCCCTTGGTGACATTGCCGTTGTCGTCCTTCTCGTGCACGTCCCACAGCGACGACCAGCAGCCCACGTCGCTCCAGCCGGCCGACAGCGGCACTACGCAGGCACGCTGGGTCTTTTCCATCACCGCGTAGTCGATGGAGTTGTCCGGGCAGCAGGCGAAGGTGGCTTCGTCGATGCTCAGCACATCGGCCTCTTCGTCGCTGCGCTCCAGGGCCAGCAGGCAGGTGTCGTAGATGTCCGGGTCATGCTTTTTCAACTCCTCGAGGAAGCGGCTGGCGCGGAACAGGAACATGCCGCTGTTCCAGAAGTAGCCCCCCGCGCGGACGAACTCGTTGGCGCGTTTCTCATCGGGTTTTTCGACGAACTGCGCGACCCGCGCCACGCCCTCGGGCAGCAGGGCGTCCTGGCTGGAGCGGATGTAGCCGTAGCCGGTCTCGGGCTTGGTCGCCGGCACGCCGAACAGCACCATCTCGCCGCGCTCGGCCGCCACGGTGGCCAGGGCCAGGGCGCGTTGCAGGGCTTTCTGGTCCTCGATCACGTGGTCGGCGGGCAGCACCAGCATCAGCTCGTCGCGGCCCTCATTGACCAGCTTCATCGCAGCCATCGCCACCGCCGGCGCGGTGTTGCGGCCGAAGGGTTCCATGAGAATGGCCTGGGTTTCGAGCTTCAGGCCCGCCAACTGCTCCTGGACGATGAACTTGTGGTCCTTGTTGCAGACCACGATGGGGGTGTCCATGCCCTCGAACACCAGGCGCTGGAGGGTCTGCTGGAACAGTGTGTGTTCGCCGGTCAACGCCAGGAACTGCTTGGGGAACTGCTTGCGCGACAGAGGCCACAGACGCGAACCGCTACCACCAGAAAGAATTACCGGGATCATCATGTTTCTCCAATAGTCGTTTAGAGGCAGGGGGATCAGTTGCTAGCCACGGGGCGAGTTACCCACACCGGCGACAAGCTGTTGCCGGAACCGGTGACATACAGCACGGCCGCTTCGCCGCGCTCCAGGGCGACGGGTTTGACGTCGCTGACTTTCTTGTTGCCGTCGAACAGGGCCAGGTTGACCTTGACCGGATTGATTTCACGCTCGCCGCGCCCCTTGGCGGCCACCGCCTTGACCACTTCGGTCTTGCCGTCGGCAGTCTTCAGGGTCAGCGACTGGTCGCTGAGGTTCTGCACGCGCACCAGCGCTTTTTGCTTGTTCTTGAACGGTGGCTCCTCGATCAGTTGCGGGTTGCCAGCGTTGTTGTTGACCAGGGTGTAGTACGTGTCCGAGGCCAGCTTGACCGGCACGCTCTTGCCGCCGACCTGGGCGGTGTAGTCGCCGCCGGGCAGGAAGCTGAAGTCGCTGCTGGCCTGGGCTCCGACCTGCTTGATCTGGGTATTGCCGACCGAGGCTGCGGTGGGCGCGGAGCTTGCGTTGTACAGGCGCACGAAGGTCGAGCCTTTCGGGGCGCTAGGGCCATAGAGTGCAGCGTCGGCACCGGCGAAGGCCTGCAGCGAAGCCAGGGAAAGGCCGGCCGCGAGGGTGAGGGCTTTGGCGATGGATGGCTTGTGAGTCATGTGCGTGTTCCTCTCTTTCAGTGGTCCGTCCGGTTGGACGAAAGGGCCAGGTTTTCTTCGGATTTACGGGTGTTCTTCAGTTGCGCGATCCACTGCGGATCGAAGCTGCTGAGGTCGTTCTTCATGGGCAGATAGCGCTCGGGGAACTCCCACACCACGACCTGTGGCGGGGCGTTCTTGAAGGCGTCGCTCTGCAGGTACTTGAGCATCGGCAGCAGCGGACCGTGGCCGTCCTCGGCGTAGTTGGCGACGTCGCTGTGCAGCGCCTGCTGCAGGGCGCCGAGGAAGTTCCAGTGCGGGTTGGCGCTGTAGCTGGTGCCCACCAGCGCCACCGGGATGGCGCTGTCGGCGAACAGCGCGTCATCGCCCTGGCCTTCGCTTTGCGCCGGGCGGGTGGTGCGCTGCTGCAGGTTGTCCGGGGGGGGCAGCAAGTTGTTGAACAGCGGGTCGAGCGGCAGGAAGTTGGTCAGGTCGCCTTTGTATGGCGCAGTCTTGCCCGCCTCGGTGATGTAGGCCTGAGGTTCGGTTTCGAGCAGTTGCTGGCGCTTCACGCCCTCGGCGATCGCCTGGGCGACCACTTCGGCGCCCATGGGCGTCCAGTGGGTGTCGGTACGCAGGAACACCTGGCCGCGGGCCTTGGCCTTCTCCAGCGGGGCCAGCAGGTCGGGGGCGAACACGTTGGCCTGGCGGGCCTGGGCGTGGAACTGGTTGAACAGGTCCGCATGCAGGCTGGCAGGTGCCTGCTTGCCGAGGTATTCGTCATAGACGCGTGCCTTGGCTGGCACGATCGCCAGCACCAGCTGGATGTTCTGGCGCTGCAGGGTGTCGCGTACGCCGCGAATCAGCGCCAGGTTGTCCTGCATCAGGTGGTCGGCATTGGCGGTGGGGTTGAACTCTTCATCGCTGAACAGCCACTGGTCGCGGCCCAGCACCACGCCGGGGCGGCCTTCGTTGAACAGCTTGAAGTCCAGTGCGGCCCAGAGGTTGGTGCCCAGGCGCTTGATCGGGAACTGGTCGTCGTAGTGGGTTTCGGCGGCCTTGGCCAGCTTGCCGTCGAGCAGGGTCATCTGCCCGGTGCGGTTGAAGCTGTCCAGGCCACCGACCGACCAGGCGCCCAGGCCCACCAGCAGGCCGAGGAACGACAGCGAATAGGTGATGCGAAGTGTGCGGTTCATGTCATCCACCTCAGAACTGGAAGTACAGGAACGGCGAGTAGCTCTGCGCCGAAAGCTTGAGGATCGAGGCCACGAACAGCAGCAGCACCAGGGCCCGGGTCATGACCCGGGTCCAGTCCAGGCTCAGCGTGCCGTCGCCATGTACTTGCGCCGGAATGCGCGGGGCGGCCGGTGGCGTTGCGTTGCGGTAGAAGTCGCGCAGGCCGAAGAACGCCAGGGTCAGGTAGGCGACGATCAGCGTGGCCACCTGCAGGCCGGTGAGCTGGGCGCGGTTGAGTTCCGACAGTTGCCACTGGCCGAAGCTGAACATGGCGCCGTACATGCGCCCGGCCACTTCGAGGTTTTCGGCGCGGAAGATCACCCAGCCGACCACCACCAGCAGGAAGGTGAAGGCCCACTTGACCGGGTTGAAGCGCTGCGGGTTGGTGTCGATACCCAGCGCCCGTTCGATTGCCAGCCACATGCCGTGCCAGGCACCCCAGATGATGTAGGTGAAGTTGGCGCCGTGCCACAGGCCGCCCAGCAGCATGGTCAGGAACAGGTTGCGGTAGGTGGCGAAGGTGCCTTTGCGGTTGCCGCCCAGGGTGATGTACAGGTAGTCGCGCAGCCAGGTCGACAGGCTGATGTGCCAGCGCCGCCAGAACTCGGTGATCGACTGGCTGATGTAGGGCTGCTTGAAGTTCTCCATGAAGCGAAAGCCCATCATCAGGCCCAGGCCGATGGCCATGTCGCTGTAGCCGGAGAAGTCGAAGTACAGCTGCGCGGTGTAGGCCAGCGCGCCCAGCCAGGCATCGCCTGTGGTGGGGTTCTGCAGGGCGAAGCAGTGGTCGGCGACCACCGCCAGGGTGTCGGCGATGAACACTTTCTTGATGAAGCCCTGCATGAAGCGAGTGCAGCCTTCGGAGAACTTGTCCAGGGTGTGGGTGCGGTTGTTGAACTGATCGACCAGGTCCTTGAAGCGCAGCACGGGGCCGGCGATCAGGTGCGGGAAGATCGCCACGAACGCGGCGAAGTCGATCAGGTTGCGCGTGGCCGGGGTGTCGCCGCGGTACACGTCGATGATGTAGCTGATCGACTCGAAGATATAGAACGAGATACCGATCGGCAGCAGCACATGGGTGAGGATGAACGGCTCAAGGCCGAACGAGGTGATGATCGCGTTGAGGCTGTCGACACCGAAGTTGGCGTACTTGAAGTAGCCGAGGATCGCCAGGTCCACGCCCACGCCCAGCAGCAGCCAGCGCTGGGCCGGCTTGGTGCGCACGCCGGCGGCGCCGACTTTCAGGCCGATCCAGTAGTTCCACAGGGTGACGCCAGCGAACAGCGCCAGGAAGTCTACCCGCCACCAGGCGTAGAAGATGTAGCTGGCCACCAGCAACAGCAGGTTGCGATAGCGGTTCCCGCTCAGGTAGTACAAGCCGAGGAAAACCGGCAAGAACAGGAACAGGAACACGTTGGACGAGAAGACCATCCCGGTTCTCCTTTTTGTTCACAGCATCCGGGGCACAGCGCCCCCCAAACCCCCCACGAAAATGCGGGGGATCACCTTGGTCCCTGTGGGAGCGGGCTTGTCCCGCGATTGCGTCAGTCGATTCGCCGGTGTTGTCCAGTCGGACGCAATCGCGGGACAAGCCCGCTCCCACAGGGGTCACTTCATTTTTTGCTTTCCGCGCTCGGGTCGTAGACCCGGGTCATGTCGCCCCCCATGCGGAAGCTGTTGAACGGCTGCATGTCGTGCTTGCGCTCGAGGGTGTCGCCGACGCACTGGTACAGCGCGCACCAGGGCTCGAGCCAGGCGTACTTGCTGTCGACCTTGAGGTCCTTGAGGTCTTGCTTGACCCCCGCGCGCTCGGCGAAGTGCACCGGATCGCGGGCACCGGCCAGCACGCCTTCGCCCAGACGCTGCAGGGCGAAGTTGTTTTCCTTGCGCAGGTCCACGCCGTTGGCCTGGGCGAAGCTGGCGATCATCGCCAGCGGCGGCAGGGCGTAGTTGTGGTAGGCCAGCGCGCGCTGGCGACGCTTGACCTCGTTGGGCAAGAAGCCCTGGTCGTCGACCTGGTTGGCGCCGACCTTGTATTCCTTCACTGCCCAGTCGAACAGGTCGCGCCGGTCGGTCGCCACTGCCGTGGCCATCACTGACCAGGCCGCCCAGTAGCTATGGTTGTTGATCTTCTCCAGCGGCAGGTCGCTCCAGTCGCGTACGGTCTGGGTCGCCAGCTTGGCGAGCCACTTCTCGATCAGCTCGGCCTCGGCCTGGTGCGCGGCCAGTGGCTGGGAGTTGGAGAACTTCAGGCGCAGCCACGAGCCGCTCATGCTGCCCAGCGCCCATTTGCGCATGGACTTGCCGGTGTGGTTGAAGTCGGTGGACTCCAGCGCATCGGCGCGTGCCCAGGTGCCGAGCCAGGTCAGCACGCAATCGAGCTGGGCCGGGCGACCGTCGCGCATGTACTGGCCGACCATCTTGCTGACGCCCTTCTCCAGGGTGGTGATATCGGCAGTGGAGTCGCGGAAGGCTTTTTCAGAGGCGACGTTGAGCGTTGCCCGGGCCTTGTCCGAGCCCTCGTACTTGCTGCGAAACTGCAGCGCGCCGGTGTAGGGCTTGGGCGCGGCTTCGCAGGTGAAGTTGCCGTCGCTGGTCTTGAGTTTCTCGATGCCCTCGTAGTAACCCTGCGGGGGCACCAGCGCAGCCTGCGCGGCACCTCCGAACAGGGCCAGCGCGAGCAGGGCGGGGCTGAAGGTTCGCTTCGTTGTCGTCATGTTCGCCTCACTGGCCGGCTTGCGCGGTGTTGCGCGCGCTGCCGGCGAAGTTGTTGCGTTTGCAGAGCTTGGCCTCGACTTTCTGGGTGCCGTTTTCCGGACCCTGGACTTCCAGGGCCAGCAGGTTCTGGCTGGCCCAGTCTTCGTCCTCGCGCATCTGGAAGACGAAGCGTCCGTCGGTGTCGGAGGTCTCGGGTTTTTCGATCTTGATGTCCTCGTGGCGGCCGTTCAGGTACCAGAGGGTGGCCTGCAGGACCTTGACCGAGGTGTCCTCGAAACGGATGTCGAGCTGGTGATTGCGGTTGACCAGGTCTTTGATCACGCCGCCCTTGCCGTTGACCATCAGCTCGTTCTTGCCTGGCTTGAGTGTGGTGCTGGCGCTCATTTGCGCCGGGCGGTCGTCGCAGCCGTCGTCGAGCAGTCCGAGGATCTGCCGCCAGATGGTTTCCTGATCGAGGCGGTACAGCGGCGAGAACTCCCAGATCAGGATCTTCGGCGGGTTCTTGTGGAATTCTTCGCTGCCCAGGTACTGGATCATCGAGCCTTCCAGGCCGCCACCGGGGAAGGCGACGTTGAGCACGTCGGCGCCGATGTACTGCTCCAGGAAGCCCGAGAAGTTGTAGTTCTTGCCGCTGTGGCTGGTGCCGACCAGGGTGATCTGCGCGTTGCCCGAGTCGCCGAACAGGTCGTCGCCGCCACTGGCGCCACCCTTGGGCTCGGTGGCGAACTGGTCCATGTACTGCACCGCGTAGCTGGTGCCGCACAGCTGCCCGGCGACGTTGTGCAGGGTGCCGGTCTTGCCCATGCGCCCGGATTTCCGGGTCTCGAATTCCTTGCGTGGAATGCCCTCGAAAGCCGGCATCTGGTGCACGGTGTCGGCCACGATCTTCGCTGCGCGCTGGGCGCCGTAGGGCGTCCAGTGCTGGTCGCCGCGGAAGTAGAAGTCCTTGCCCTGGTCGGCGGCGGCGAGCTGCTCGTTGGTCAGGGGCGAGAGGTCGGGCACGTTGTAGCCCATCCGGGCGAAGCGCTGCAGCATCGCCTGGTAGTTGTGCAGGGCCTTCTGGTAGTCGAAGGCGGCCTTTTCCTCGGGCTTGAGCATGTTGCGGTTCACCAGGCCACGGGTCGGCTGGTAGACCACCACCAGCTCCACGCCGCGTTTCTTGAAGGCATCGTGCACCTGCTGCAGGCGCTTGTAGCCGCCGGGTGTGGTGTCGAATTCGGTGCGCAGGTCTTCGCGGGTACGGAACAGCCAGTCGCCCTGGGCCTGCACCAGGGTGGTGAAGTTCTGCTGGTAGCGGGTGGTGTAGCGGCTGGCGTCGTGGGCCTCGGGGCACAGCTGGCAGCACGGCTCGGCGCTGAAGCTCGGTGGCTGCACGTCGTCGGCGCGCACGCCCTGGCTGATGGCCAGGAGGGCGGCGGACAGGCCGAGCAGTTTCATCAGGTGTGGGGTCATGGTCTGGGCTTCCTTAATCGATCATTTCGGTCTGGCGTTCGACCGGGTCGATCAGCACGGCCTTCTGCTGGCGTACCAGCAGGTCGAGGATTTCGTCCTGGCGCTCGCCGAGCACGCCGTTGAGGCTGATGCCGCTGGACTTGCGCGGGGCGAGCATGGAGACCTTGTACAGCTCCACCGACAGCGGCGAGTCGATCGACAGCGGGCCGGAGCCATTGGCCGCCAGCTCGCCGCCAACCACGATCAGCGAGACCTTGGTGTCGAACGGGTCCAGGGCGATGTCGCGGTCGGTGTCGGAGAGGTCCTTGATGTGCCCGTACACCCCGACCAGGCCGTTGGCCATGGCGATGTTTTCGTACAGGCGGATGTTCACGCTGTTGCGTACGCGGATGCCGTGGCGACGGTTGTTGATCAGCTTGTTGCCCCAGATCAGGTTGTCGCCGCTCTCGTAGAGGGTGATGCCGTCGGTGTGGTTGCGGTAGATCTCGTTGTAGGCGATCAGGTTGTTGACGCTGTTACGGTCGATCACCACGCCCGAGAGCTTGTTGTCGTAGCTTTTGTTGTTGATGATCCAGCTGTCGTTGACCTCACGCGAGACGATGATCCCGTGCTTCTTCTTGGTGCCGTACACGGTATTGCCGGCAATGATCAGGCGGTGCGAGCGGTCGTGCGGGTCGATGCCGTAGACGATGTTGTCGCGGTAGGTCGAGTCCTTGACCACGAAGTCGCGGGTCTCGTAGCAGTAGAAGCCGTACCACATGTCGCTGAACTCCGAGCCGATGATCCAGCCGGTCGGTTCGGGGCGGCCCATCTGCTTGGCCATGTTGGGGGTGTACTGCGAGATGCTCACGCCATACGACTTGGACTTGGCATAGCCGAAGCTGGCCATCTTGCTGTTGACGATGTAGGTCTCGGTGCCGCCCCAGCTGAGCAGGAACGGGCGGAATTCCTTGGGCGAACGGAAGGTTGCCGGGCCGTTGGCCTGCTCGCGCCAGCCGGTGACCTGGGTATCGCTGACGAACAGCTTGCCGTCGTTGACGATGAACGAGCCGCCCTCCTGGGACAGGCGCAGTTCCTTGACCTTGCCGTCGATCTCCAGCACGCCCTTGCGTCCGACCACGATCGGCAGGCGCGCCAGGTACACGCCCGGCGAGGTTTCGCGCAGGTATTGGGCAGGCACCTTCTTGCTCAGTTCGACCAGGTCGACATGCCCGTCATCGACGAAGATCGCCTGGGGGATGCCGTGCTGGCGCTGGACCCACTCGGCGGCCTTGTTGTCGCCGCCGATGAATTCCTTGAGCGACTCTTCCTGGAGCATGCGGCGCACGCTGACCTTGCCCTTGTGGCGGCGGTCGATCTTCTGTTGCACGGCCTGCGCGGTGTAGCCGGAGAGGTCGGGCAGCTTGGGCGGATCCATCTGCAGCGGCTCGATCGGCGCGCTGGCGACGGTGTAGGTCTTGGCCTGTTGCAGCTCCTTGGCGATCACCGCCGGCTGGGCGGCGGCGGCCATGCCGCTGGCCAGCAGCAGGGCGCCGGCGAGCAGGCTGTGGCGGAGGTTCGGGTGTAGGTTCATAACGGTCTTCTCCCGGCCTCAGAAGCGCCAGATCACGTCGACGAAGGCGCGGTGCATGTACGAGTCCGCTTCCTTGCCATAGGCATCGCCGGGCTTGAACACACCGGCGCGTAGGCGTACCAGGGCCGACGGCTCGTCGATCGACTGGCTCAGCGAGGCGGGCAGCAGGCCCTGCTTGAAGTACTTGGTGACCACCACGTCCATCTCCTGGCCCAGGTCCTTCTCGCCGTTGATCAGCGGACGGTTGATGCCATCGTCGTTGACCACCGCATTGATGCCGCTGGAGCCGATGTTCTGGTTGCCATCGACGCGCCAGAACTTGTGGTAGATGAAGCTTGCGTCGTAGTCGTCGCGCAGTTGCCAGGAGGCGAACAGGGTCGCGGCCTGCAGGTTGCCCAGCTCGCCGCGGAAGGCCTCGCCGAAGCGGTGCACGCGCGAGCGGGTGCCGGTGAAGTTGGAGCGGTTGCTCTCAAGGCCGGTCTGCTCGAAGTTGTTCGAGCCATCGCTGCCGCCACCACCGCTGCCACGGGCATAGGCCGCGCCGACCTGCCACTGCGGGTCGAGGCGCAGGCGGATACCGAGGTCGGTGGCCCAGGCATTGACGTCGCCGCTCTGCTTGCCGGTGGCGATCTGGTCTTCGCCCACCAGTTGGCTGCTGAGGCTGTCGCGATTGCCGGTCAGCCAGGTGACGCTGCCCCAGTAGTTGATGGTGTGGTCGTTGCGCCAGTTGTAGGCGTCGCTGTTGGCCTCGAGACCCAGCCAGGTGAGGTCGCCGGTGCGGGTCTTGTCGAGGGCATCGACGGTCTCGCCGGGGTTCTTCAGGCTGCCGCTGTCATGGGTATGGTGGGCGCGCAGGCCGACCCAGTGGCCGGGTGTCCACTGCGTGGCGATGTTGCCGTAGACGTGCGTGCGGTCCTTGTCTTCGGGGGCCAGCTCAGTGAGGTCGGTGCGGTATTCGCTGAAGCGTTGGGCGACACCGAGGTCGGCCTTGAGCAGGGTGGTGTCGAAGCTCCAGTTCAGCGCCTCGATGTTGGTGTCGCGCCACATGCCGTCGTCGCTGCGCAGGCGCTGGCGGCCGAAGCGCAACTGTTCGCCGGGGTAGGGCGTGAAGCCGCTGTAGCCGATCCAGAATTCGCGCAGGGCCAGGTAGCTCTTGTCGGGCTTGCGGCTGTCGTCGCCGGTGTCGACGGCGGTGCCGTCGTCGTTCTGGCGCAGGGTGTCGGTTTCGATGATGTCGGTGGCAGTCACCGCCTGGCCCATGGCGAAGGCGCTCCAATTGCCGCGCTCGCCGTACACCCAGGGACGCAGGTCCAGGCCCAGGCCGTTGACGTCGCCGCCGGAGCGGGTGCCCAGGTCACGGTCGTCCTCGGACTGGCCGGTGACCTTCACATCCAGGCCGAAATTCTTCACCGCGGTTTCCGCGGCCAGGCTCGGCAGCGACCACAGCAGGGCGAAGCTCAGGCCGATGCCGGCTTTCACGAAGGGGTTGAGCGTCATAGCGAGTCCTCGGCGTCTACGTCTTTCTCGTCTTTCTCGTCTTGCAGGGCGTCCAGGGCCAGCGGGCTGTTGCTGGCCTGGAGCATCCCGGCGCGCGCCTTTTTCTCCTGCTCCAGCAGGCGCTGGGCCTGGCTGCGCTGGTCGGGCGTGAGTTGCTGGTCGAGTTGCTGCAGCAGTTCGCTGGACTGCGGCGTCGGGTTGACCTGGGCGAGCTGGGCGAATACCCAGGCGTTGCCGGTGTTCTGGCGGATGCCGTGGCCTTCGCTGTAGAGCTGGGCCAGGGCGTAGTCGGCACTGAGCTGGCCGCCACGGGCGGCACTGAGCAGGTGGTCGACGGCCTTCTGCGGCTCGACATGGCCCAGGTAGCCGCGGCGGTAGAGCTGGCCGAGGTAGTAGTGGGCGCTGATTTCGCCGGCGTCGGCGGCGGCCTGCAGGTGTTGCTCGGCTTTCACGGCATCGGCCGGGACGGTCTTGCCTTCGTAGTAGAGGCGGCCCAGCAGCAGCTCGGCGCGTGGCTGCTCGGCTTTGCGGCCCTTGTCGATGTAGGCCATCAACTGGTCGGTGTCGCCCAGTTCGGGGAAGTCGTAGAGCAGTTGCGCAAGGCTGACCCAGGATGCCGGGTTGGCCGGGGCGACGTGTTCGAGCAGGTCCTTGGCGGTTTTTTCGTCGGTCTGGCCGAGGCTGCGGTCGGCGAGCACGCGGGCGACGCTGTCGACCCGTGTCGCAGGCACCGCGTTGCGGGCATAGGCGGCCTTGAGCTGGTCGAGCAGGGCGGCCTGCTGGTCGGGTTGGGCGCGCTTCTGGTAGACCGTGGCCAGCTCCACGTAGCAGATGTCAGTGGTGTTCAGCGCGGCCTTGCAGATCTTCTCCACCTCGCCCAGGTGCTGGTCGTAGGTGCCTTGGGTGCGGTACAGCAGCACCTGGGCCAGGCCCGCCTCGGGGTTGCCAGCGGCGCGCCATTGGTCGATCTGTTGCTGGGCATTGATGTTCGGGAAGCTCTGTGGGTACTGCAGGTAGAGCATCGCCAGCGGGATCAGGGTGTTGCCCTCACCTTGCCTGGCCGCGAGCTTGAGCAGGGTTTCGGCCTCCTCGCGTTCGGCCTGGGTGCTGTCGGGCTTGGCCACCAGCAGGCGGCCCAGGCGTGCCTGGGCACGTGGCGAGGAGGCGGCCGCGGCGCGGTAGGTGGCTTCGGCCTGCTTGAGCTGGGCCGGGTCGCGGGTGCCGACCTGGATATCGGCCAGGCCCACCTGTGCGTCGCTGTAGCCCAGGTCGGCGAGTGCCTTGTAGTTGGCCTCGGCGGTGGCGGTGTCGCCACGTTTGAGGGCCTCGTTGGCCAGGCGCTGGTCAGGCAGGCCGACGCAGCCGGCCAGGGTGATGGCCAGCACGCAGAGCCCGAGAACCTTGTGGGAGCGGGCTTGCCCGCGAATGGCCGGGAGCTGCGATGAAGGTGTGCCTGCTGGCCCCTTCGCGGGCAAGCCCGCTCCCACA
>NZ_JBNFMU010000140.1:0-5363 GCF_049942315.1 Pseudomonas wayambapalatensis | reverse complement strand
ATGCGGGTCCACTCAAGTCTTGCGTCGACTGCTTCGCGGGCAAGCCCGCTCCTACAGGATAATCACAGAGCCTGTAGGAGCGGGCTTGCCCGCGAATGGGTCATTCCGGTTGATCGTAGCCTTCGGCCAGGTGCTGGTCCTTGAGCTTCACGTAGTTGCTGGCGCTGTAGGGGAAGAACGCGCGTTCCTTTTCGTTCAGCGGCCGGGCCTGCTTTACCGGGCTGCCGACATACAGGTAGCCGCTCTCCAGGCGCTTGCCGGGCGGCACCAGGCTGCCGGCGCCGATGATCACCTCGTCCTCGACGATGGCGCCATCCATGATGGTGCTGCCCATGCCGACCAGGATCCGGTTGCCCAGTGTGCAGCCGTGCAGCATCACCTTGTGACCGATGGTCACTTCGTCACCGATGATCAGCGGGAAGCCGTCCGGGTTGAAGGGGCCGGCGTGGGTGATGTGCAGCACGCTGCCATCCTGCACGCTGGTGCGCGCGCCGATGCGGATCCGGTGCATGTCGCCGCGCACTACGGTCAGCGGCCAGACAGAGCTGTCTTCACCGATCTGCACGTCGCCGATCACCACCGCCGAACGGTCGACGAAGGCGCGTGGGCCGACTTTCGGCGTGTGTTCCCGGAAGGTCCGGATGGCCATGATAGTGTCCCTCTGCAATGCCGATAGGCAGGCTGCCTGCTGCGGTCGGCGTCGATTGTAATTAAGATGGTCCCGTGTTTCTCCTGCCAAGGTATCCAAACCGTGAGTGCGAACAACCCGCTTCTGCAGTCCCACGACCTGCCACCCTTCTCCGCAATCCGCGCCGAACACGTGCTGCCGGCGATCGAGCAGATCCTGGCCGACAACCGCAAGGCCATCGCCGATATCCTCGCGCAGCAGGGCAAGAACCCCTCCTGGGCCGGCCTGGTGCTGGCGATGGACGAACTCAACGACCGCCTGGGCGCGGCCTGGAGCCCGGTCAGCCACCTCAATGCGGTGTGCAACAGCAAGGAACTGCGCGAGGCCTACGAGTCGTGCCTGCCGGCGCTGAGCGCCTATTCCACCGAACTGGGGCAGAACCGCGCCCTGTTCGATGCCTACCAGGCGCTGGCCAACAGCGATGAAGCCGCCAGCTTCGACGTGGCGCAGAAGACGATCCTCGACCACGCCCTGCGTGACTTCCGCCTGTCGGGTATCGACCTGCCGGCCGACAAGCAGCAGCGCTATGCCGAAGTGCAGAGCAAGCTCAGCGAGCTGGGCAGCCGTTTCTCCAACCAGTTGCTCGACGCCACCCAGGCCTGGACCAAGCACGTCACCGACGAAGCCGCACTGGCCGGCCTGACCGATTCGGCCAAGGCGCAGATGGCCGCCGCTGCCCAGGCCAAAGGCCTCGACGGCTGGCTGATCACGCTGGAGTTCCCCAGCTACTACGCAGTCATGACCTACGCCAGCGACCGCGCCCTGCGCGAAGAGCTGTACGCTGCCTACTGCACCCGCGCCTCGGACCAGGGCCCGAACGCCGGACAGTTCGACAACGGCCCGGTGATGGCCGAGATCCTCGACCTGCGTCAGGAACTGGCCGCGCTGCTGGGCTACGCCAACTATGCCGAGCTGAGCCTGGCCACCAAGATGGCCGAGTCCAGCGACCAGGTGCTGAGCTTCCTGCGTGACCTGGCCAAGCGTTCCAAGCCGTTCGCAGCTCAGGATCTGGAGCAGCTCAAGGCCTACGCCGCCGAGCAGGGCACTCCGGAGCTGGCCAGCTGGGACGCCGGCTATTACGGCGAGAAGCTGCGCGAGCAGCGCTACAGCGTGTCGCAGGAAACCCTGCGCGCCTACTTCCCGATCGACAAGGTGCTGAGCGGCCTGTTCAGCATCGTCCAGCGCCTCTACGGCATCGAGATTGCCGAACTCAAGGGCTTCGACGCCTGGCACCCGGACGTGCGCCTGTTCGAGATCAAGGAGAACGGCCAGCACGTCGGGCGCTTCTTCTTCGACCTCTACGCCCGTGCCAACAAGCGTGGTGGCGCCTGGATGGACGGTGCCCGCGACCGTCGCCGCACCGCGGCCGGTGCATTGCAGAGCCCGGTGGCCAACCTTGTGTGCAACTTCACCCCGGCCGCACCGGGCAAGCCGGCGCTGCTCACCCACGACGAAGTCACCACGCTGTTCCACGAGTTCGGCCACGGCCTGCACCACCTGCTCACCCGCATCGAGCATGCCGGTGTGTCCGGCATCAACGGTGTGGCCTGGGACGCGGTCGAGCTGCCGAGCCAGTTCATGGAGAACTGGTGCTGGGAGCCTGAAGGCCTGGCACTGATTTCCGGCCACTACGAGACCGGCGAGCCGCTGCCCCAGGACCTGCTGGACAAGATGCTGGCGGCGAAGAACTTCCAGTCCGGGATGATGATGGTGCGCCAACTGGAGTTCTCGCTGTTCGACTTCGAGCTGCACGCCACCCATGGCGACGGCCGCAGCGTGCTGCAGGTGCTCGAGGGCGTGCGCGACGAGGTCACGGTGATGCGTCCGCCGGCCTACAACCGCTTCCCTAACAGCTTTGCGCACATCTTCGCCGGCGGTTATGCGGCGGGCTACTACAGCTACAAGTGGGCCGAAGTGCTGTCGGCCGACGCCTTCTCGCGCTTCGAGGAAGAAGGCGTGCTCAATGCCGACACCGGACGCGCGTTCCGCGAGGCGATCCTGGCCCGTGGCGGTTCGCGCGAGCCAATGGTGCTGTTCGTCGATTTCCGTGGTCGTGAGCCTTCCATCGATGCGCTGCTGCGTCATAGTGGCCTGACCGAGGATGCGGCGGCATGAGTGAGGGCGGCGTGATCAAGACCAAGAAACGCTTCATCGCCGGGGCGGTATGCCCGGCGTGCAGCGAGCCCGACAAGCTGATGATGTGGAATGAAGACGGCGTGCCACACCGCGAGTGCGTGGCCTGCGGCTTCACCGACACCCTCAACGAGCAGGGCTTGTCGGTGCCCAAGGAGCTCGGTACCCGGGTAAACCAGCAGGCGGTCAAGGCCGAGCCGGTAAAGGTGCAGACGGTTCAGTTCTTCCCGAACCCGAAGCTCAAGAAGCCGCACTGACCCTGTCCGCCTGACGGCACTGGTCTTCTGTGTAAACCCGGATTACTGTATGTGCATACAGTAATCCGGGTTTTCCACCATGAAACCAACCCCAGTCCGTGGTCGCGGCACCGCCACCAACCCCCACAATCGCTTCGCCCCCAGCCATTCGGTGGTCGAGGACGACGGCTGGCACCAGGAAGTCCCCCTCACCCAGGGCACCGAGGTGCGGATCGAAACCGCCAAGACCATCATCGCCCGCAACACCTCGCCCGACCTGCCCTTCGACCGTTCGATCAACCCCTACCGCGGTTGTGAGCACGGCTGCATCTACTGCTACGCCCGGCCCAGCCACGCCTATTGGGACCTCTCCCCCGGCCTCGACTTCGAGACCAAGCTCATCGCCAAGACCAATGCCGCCGAGGTGCTCGAACAGCAGTTGAGCAAGCCGGGCTATGTCTGCGCCCCGATCAACCTTGGCGCCAACACCGACCCCTACCAGCCCATAGAGCGCGAGCATCAGTTGACTCGTCGCCTGCTCGAGGTGCTGCTGCGCTACCGCCATCCGGTGACCATCGTCACCAAGGGCTCGCTGGTGCTACGAGACCTGGACCTCTTGAGCGAACTGGCCAGCCAGCGCCTGGCGCGGGTGATGATCAGCCTGACCACCCTCGACGACGAACTCAAACGCACCCTCGAGCCCCGCGCGGCGGCACCCAAGGCGCGCCTGCGGGCGATCCGCGTGTTGCGCGAGGCGGGTGTGCCGGTGGGCGTGCTGTGTTCGCCGATGATCCCGATGATCAACGACAGCGAACTGGAGCACCTGCTTCAGGCCGCCAAGGAAGCTGGCGCGCAGAGCGCCGCCTACATGATGCTCCGCCTGCCGCTGGAGGTGGCGCCGTTGTTCGAACAGTGGTTGCAGGACCATTATCCGCAGCGCGCGGCCCACGTGCTCAGCCTGATCCGTCAGAGCCGGGGTGGTGAGTTGTATGACAGCCGCTTTGGCGCGCGGATGCGGGGTGAAGGGGTCTTTGCCGAGCTGCTGGCGCAGCGTTTTCGCAAGGCTTCACGGCAGTTGGGGTTTGAAGGGAGGGAGGGGCTGGCTCTGGATTGCACGGCGTTCTGCCCACCTGGGGAGCAGATGGCGTTGTTTTGAGACGCTGAAGGTCTTGTGGAAGCGGGTTCACCCACGAAGGCCCCCACCTACAGTTCCACTACCCTATAACCCGACTAATACCTACCAATAATTTCATTGGAGGGTATTGGCGGCTGATGCTTTTTTGCTATTATCAAAGCCTCCCCTCGAAAACCTGGAACGCCCGTTCTAGAGCCTCCGAATTCAGTTTCAGTTAAGTTTTCTCCGCTAGCGTAGGAAGTCAGTCCACAGCGACTGTGATTTATTACCTGTGCGCGTCATCTAATTCTCCGCATAGCCAGAATCTTTCCCCGGTAAAATGGAACTTACCTACAAACCGTCAAGAGGATGAATCATGCCCGTCAAGGACCCATCCAAGCCCGTTCCGGCCGCTCCCGCCGAGAGCGCCGATGCCGCCCTGAAGCACATCGTCGACGGCTTCCTGAAGTTTCACCATGACGTTTTCCCCGAGCAGCAGGAGCTGTTCAAGAAGCTCGCCACCGCGCAGAAGCCGCGCGCGATGTTCATCACCTGCGCCGACTCGCGCATCGTGCCTGAACTGATCACCCAGAGCTCGCCGGGCGATCTGTTCGTGACCCGTAACGTCGGCAACGTGGTACCGCCCTACGGGCAGATGAACGGCGGTGTTTCCAGCGCCATCGAATACGCTGTGTTGGCCTTGGGCGTTCACCACATCATCGTCTGCGGCCACTCCGACTGCGGTGCGATGCGCGCGGTGCTCAACCCGCAGTCGCTGACCAAGATGCCGACCGTTTCCGCCTGGCTGCGCCACGCCGAAGTGGCCCGTACCGTGGTCGAGAGCAACTGCTCGTGCGAAACGGAACACGAGAGCATGCAGGTGCTGACCAAGGAAAACGTCATCGCTCAGTTGCATCACCTGCGTACCCACCCTTCGGTCGCCTCGCGCCTGGCGGCCGGACAGCTCTACATTCACGGCTGGATCTACGATATCGAAACCAGCCGCATCGAAGCCTACGACGCCGCGAGCGACAGCTTCCTGCCCCTGGCTGCTGGCGAGCCAGTGCCGTGCGCAACTCCGAGAGGCCGCTACTAGGGTCTGTAGGAAAAGTCTTGAGACGAAGGTCAGGCAAGGCGAAAACAGCCGAGGAAGCGGAGTTTACGGGTTGTAAATGAGCATTCCGAGGCTGTT
>NZ_JBNFMU010000139.1:0-10719 GCF_049942315.1 Pseudomonas wayambapalatensis | reverse complement strand
GGCAAGCCCGCTCCCACTAATACAGCATTGCCTCAGGCCTTGTGATATCTGTAGGAGCGGGCTTGCCCGCGAAGAGGCCGGTACTGTCACCTACCTGCTTCAGGCATCCCGGAACAGCCAGGGCTGCGCGGCGCGGTGCTTGCCTTCGAAGGCCTTGATCGCGTCGCTGTCCTGCAAGGTCAGACCGATGTCGTCCAGGCCGTTGAGCAGGCAGTGCTTGCGGAACGCATCGATCTCGAAGTGCAGCACCTTGCCATCTGGACGGGTGACAGCCTGCGCCTGCAAGTCGATGGTCAGCTGGTAGCCCGGGTTGGCTTCGACCTGCTTGAACAACTCATCCACTTCCTCATCGCTGAGGATGATCGGCAGCAGGCCGTTCTTGAAGCTGTTGTTGAAGAAGATGTCGGCAAAGCTCGGCGCAATGATGCTGCGGAAACCGTACTCGTCCAGCGCCCAAGGTGCGTGCTCGCGGCTGGAGCCGCAACCGAAGTTCTCCCGCGCCAGCAACACGCTGGCACCCTGGTAGCGTTGGTGGTTGAGCACGAACTCCTTGTTCACCGGGCGCTTGGTGTTGTCCTGGTAGGGCTGGCCCACGTCCAGGTAGCGCCACTCGTCGAACAGGTTGGGCCCGAAGCCGGTACGCTTGATCGACTTGAGAAACTGCTTGGGGATGATCTGGTCGGTGTCGACGTTGGCACGATCCAACGGCGCGACGAGGCCGGTGTGCTGGGTAAAGGCTTTCATGCTGCGCTCCCTTGGATCAACTCGCGGACATCGATGAAGTGGCCAGTTACCGCAGCGGCGGCGGCCATGGCCGGGCTGACCAGGTGGGTACGACCACCGGCACCCTGACGGCCTTCGAAGTTGCGATTGGACGTCGAGGCACAATGCTCGCCGCTTTCCAGGCGGTCCGGGTTCATCGCCAGGCACATGGAGCAACCTGGTTCACGCCACTCGAAGCCCGCCTCGAGGAAGATCTTGTCCAAGCCCTCACGCTCGGCCTGGGCCTTGACCAGACCCGAGCCCGGCACGACGATGGCCTGCTTGACGGTAGCGGCAACCTTGCGGCCCTTGGCGATGTCCGCCGCAGCGCGCAGGTCTTCGATCCGCGAGTTGGTGCAGGAGCCGATGAACACGCGGTCCAGCTGGATATCAGTGATCGCCTGGTTGGCAGTGAGGCCCATGTACTTGAGCGCGCGCTCGATCGAACCACGCTTGATCAGATCGGCCTCGGCGGCCGGATCCGGCACGCGCTGGTCGACGGCGAGCACCATTTCCGGGGAAGTGCCCCAGCTGACCTGCGGCTTGATCTGTCCAGCGTCGAGTTCGACCACGGTGTCGAACACGGCATCATCGTCGGAGACCAGGTCTTTCCAGGCTTCGACGGCACGTTTCCAGTCCTCGCCCTTGGGCGCATACGGACGGCCTTCGACATAGGCAACGGTGGTCGCATCGGTAGCCACCAGCCCGACACGGGCCCCGGCTTCGATGGACATGTTGCAGATGGTCATGCGGCCTTCCATCGACAGCTCGCGGATGGCGCTGCCGGCGAACTCCATGGCGTGGCCATTGCCACCGGCAGTACCGATCTTGCCGATGACGGCAAGCACGATATCCTTCGCGGTGACGCCGACCGGCAACTGGCCTTCGACGCGTACCAGCATGTTCTTCATCTTCTTGGCAACCAGGCACTGGGTGGCGAGCACGTGCTCGACCTCGGAGGTGCCGATGCCATGGGCCAAGGCCCCGAAGGCGCCGTGGGTCGAGGTGTGCGAGTCACCGCAGACTACGGTCATGCCCGGCAAGGTGGCGCCCTGCTCCGGGCTGATGACGTGGACGATGCCCTGGCGCTCGTCGTTCATCTTGAATTCGACGATGCCGTATTCGTCACAGTTCTCGTCCAGGGTCTGCACCTGCAGGCGCGACACTTGGTCGACGATGGCCTCGATACCGCCCTTGCGCTCTGGCGTGGTCGGCACGTTGTGGTCGGGCGTGGCGATGTTGGCGTCGATGCGCCATGGCTTGCGATTGGCCAGGCGCAGGCCTTCGAAAGCTTGCGGCGAAGTCACTTCATGGATGATGTGACGATCGATATAGATCAAGGACGAGCCATCGTCGCGCCGTTTGACTTCGTGCGCATCCCAGAGTTTGTCGTAGAGCGTTTTGCCAGCCATCAGACTGTTCCTCATCAGCGTCTTTCTATGCCAATAACCCCTTGGCTTGTACGGACGATGCTATGGGGTTAGATTGAATAACTCAAATTCATAATTTTTATACTTTGGATAACCAATAGGAATTCTAGCGCATGGATCTCGCCAACCTCAGCGCCTTCATCGCCATCGCCGAAACCGGAAGTTTTTCCGGCGCCGGTGAGCGCCTCCACCTGACCCAGCCTGCCGTCAGCAAACGCATCGCCGGCCTGGAGCAGCAACTGGATGTACGCCTGTTCGATCGCCTGGGCCGTGAGGTCACCTTGACCGAAGCCGGCCGAGCTCTGCTGCCTCGCGCCTATCAGATCCTCAATGTACTGGATGATACGCGCCGCGCCCTGACCAATTTGACAGGAGAAGTTACCGGGCGCCTGACCCTGGCCACCAGCCATCATATCGGCCTGCACCGCCTGCCCCCGCTGCTGAGGGCTTTCACCCGACAGTACCCTTCCGTGGCACTGGATATTCAGTTCCTAGATTCAGAAACGGCCTACGACGAAGTTCTCCATGGCCGCGCGGAAATCGCAGTGATCACCCTGGCCCCCGAGCCCCATCACCTGGTCCGGGCCGTTCCAGTGTGGGATGACGCCCTGGATTTCGTAGCGGCCCCGGAGCACGCCCTGGCCCTTGATGGAGATGTCAGCTTGGCCGATATCGCCCGCCACCCCGCAGTGTTCCCCGGCGGCAACACCTTTACCCATCACATCGTGCAGCGCTTGTTCGAGAGTCAGGGCCTGACGCCGAACATCGCCATGAGCACCAACTACCTGGAGACCATCAAGATGATGGTTTCCATCGGCCTCGCGTGGAGCGTGCTGCCACGTACTATGCTCGATGAACAGGTTGCACCCATCGCCTTGCCCGGCATACAGCTGTCGCGCCAGCTAGGCTACATTTTGCATACGGAACGAACGCTGTCGAATGCGGCAAAGGCGTTCATGGCATTGCTCGACAGCCACTCAGGGTCCGCCTGACCGTCCATCAGCCAGGCATTTCACTTACAAGGACGCTTCATCCGCCAAAGGTCTGGTACCGATGCCCAAATCAGCAAACCGCTTTCCGCGCCTGCCGCGCATTCCTGCGGTCGACCCCCAGGAGTCCGAGCAGGCCTGGCAGAATGCTCCGCAATTGCTGGCGGCGCTGAATGGCGCACGCCTGGGCGCCTGGCTGTGGGATATCGAAACCGGCCGGGTGAGTTGGTCGCGAGGCACGCAGGCGTTGTTCGGTTTCGACCCCTTGCGCCCGCTACCCGCGGACATCGACTACCTGGACCTGTTGCCGGAGGAAGATCGCACCCGCACCCGCCAGTTGTTCCACGCCGTGGTCAATGGCGAGCCCGTGGAGCAGGCCATGCGTCATCGCATCCGCTGGCCGGACGGCAGCCTGCACTGGCTGGAAATCAATGGCAGCCTCACCCAAGATCGCCATGGCCGTCCGCAGATGATCGGGGTGATCCGCGAGATCACTCGCCAGCGTGATCGCGAAACCGCATTGAGCAACTCGGAAAAGCGTTTTGCCACCCTCTTCCACCTCAGCCCCAATGCTATCCTGCTGACCCGCCGCAACGATGGCATGATCTTCGAGGTCAACCAGCACTTCGAGGACATGTTCGGCTGGCCCGGCGCCCAGGTCGTCGGCAAGACCAGCGTGGAACTCGGCCTCTGGGTTCACCCCGAGCAGCGACAGCAGGTACTGGAGGCCACCCGCAGCAGTGGTAGCCCGGTGATCATGGAAGTCCAGTTCCGCGCCACCAGCGGCAACATCCACGATGGCATCCTCTGCACCCAGGGTATCGAGCTCGAAGGCATCACCTACCTGATCAGCACCTTTGTCGACACCACCGAGCGCAAGCGGGCCGAACAGGCACTCAAGGACAGCCAGGAGCGCCTGGACCTGGCCCTGGACTCGGCGCAGTTGGGTACCTGGGACTGGCACATTCCCAGCGGCATGCTCTATGGCTCCGCGCGCGCCGCGCAACTGCACGGCCTTGACCCGGTGCCCTTCCATGAGTCCTTCGACGCCTTCTTCGAAGGCGTGCCCGAGGAAGAACGCAGCGTCATGCGTCAAGCCTACCGTAGCCTGCGCGAAGGGCCGGCCGGCAACTACCAGATCACCTATCGCGTCCAGCTGGAGAACGGCGCATCGCGCTATATCGAAAGCCGTGCGCGGCTTTATCGCGACGAAGATGGCAACCCACTGCGCATGGCCGGCACCTTGCTGGACATCACCGACCAGGTCGAGCGCGAGCAACGCCTGAGCGCCTCGGAAGAGAAGTTCGCCAGCCTGTTCCAGGTCAGCCCCGACCCGATCTGCGTCACTCACCAGGATACGGGCCAGTTCATCGAGATCAATCCAGCCTTCACCCAGACCTTCGGCTGGGAGGCCGAACAGGTCATCGGGCGCAGCGCCGAGCAGATCGGCCTGTGGGCCGAGTCGTCCGAGCGCGCCCAGCGTATCGAACGGGTGATCCGCGAGCAGGCCTTGAGCAATGTCGCGGTCGTGGTCAACCACCGCAATGGCTCACCGCTCACCTGCGTGATCTCCAGCCGTCTGATCACGGTAGACAGCCAACCCTGCAGCGTCACCACGCTACGTGACATCACCCAGCAACAGCGCGCCGAAGCGGCACTCAAGGCCAGCGAGGAGAAGTTCGCCAAAGCCTTCCACTCGAGCCCCGACGCCATCACCATCACTGAACGGCACAGTGGCCGCTATGTCGAGGTCAACGACGGCTTCTGCCGCCTGACCGGATACAGCAGCAGCGAGGTGGTGGGCCGCACCGTTTTCGAACTGGGCATCTGGGCCGACGACAAGCAACGAGCGGCCTTGCTTGCCGAACTCGGGGAGCGTGGCCGGGTACACCACCGGGAAATGCTCGGGCGCAACAAGCGCGGAGACATCCTGACCGTCGAGGTGTCCGTCGAGCCGATCAGCCTCAATGAAACCGACTGCCTGCTGCTGACCGCCCGCGATGTCAGCCAGTTGAAGAACGCACAGGCGCAGATCCGTCACCTGGCCTACCACGATCCGCTGACCAACCTGCCCAACCGTGCCCTGCTGATGGACCGGCTCAGCCAGCAGATCGCCCTGCTCAAGCGTCACAACTTGCGCGGCGCCCTGCTGTTCCTCGACCTGGACCACTTCAAGCACATCAACGACTCCCTGGGCCACCCCGTCGGCGACACGGTATTGAAGATCATCACTGCCCGCCTCGAAGCCAGCGTACGCCTGGAAGACACCGTGGCACGCCTGGGCGGCGACGAATTCGTGGTCCTGCTCAGCGGTCTCGAGGGAAGTCGCGAGCACGTCGAGGGCAAGGTTCGCGAGTTGGCCGACACCCTGCGCGAACTGCTGGCCGAACCCATGTCGCTGGACGGCCAGCGCCTGCAGGTGACACCGAGCATCGGCGTGGCACTGATTCCCGACCATGGCATCACCCCGGCCGATCTGCTCAAGCGAGCAGACATCGCCCTTTACCGCGCCAAGGATTCCGGACGCAATACCACCCAGCTGTTCCACACCACCATGCAAAAGGCGGCCAGCGAGCGCCTGCGCATGGAAAACGACCTGCGTCTGGCGCTGGCGCGCGGCGAACTGGCCCTGCACTTCCAGCCCCAGGTGGACGCCCGCGACAACCGCATCGTCGGCGCCGAAGTGCTCTTGCGCTGGCACCATCCGCAACTTGGCCAGCAAGCGCCCTCCCAGTTCATCCAGGTGCTCGAGGAAAGCGGCCTGATACTCGAAGTGGGTAGCTGGATCCTTGACGAAGCCTGCGACGCCTGCGCGCGCATGCTCGAGGACGGGCTGATCAGTGCCGACGATTTCAGTCTCTGCGTGAATATCAGCCCCCGGCAATTCCGCCAGAATGATTTCGTCGAACGAGTGCTACGCAGCCTCGACGACTATCGCTTGCCCAGGCGCATGCTCAAACTGGAGATCACCGAGGGCATTGTCATCCAGAACCTGGAAGACACCATCAACAAGATGCGTGAGCTCAAACGCTACGGGGTGAGCTTCGCCATGGATGATTTCGGCACGGGCTATTCGTCGCTGACCTACCTGAAGCGCCTGCCGGTGGATGCCCTGAAGATCGACCAGACCTTCGTGCGTGACGCGCCCAACGACCCCAATGATGCCGAGATCGTTCGAGCCATCGTGGCCATGGCGCGAAGCCTGGAGCTGGCGGTGATAGCAGAAGGTGTCGAACTGACGGAGCAACTGGAATTTCTCGAGCGACAGGGCTGTTACCTGTACCAGGGCTACCTGCACAGCCGACCGCTGCCCTTGCCGGAGTTTCGCCAGATCTTGCAGGAAACCCCGGCAGACTATTAATAGCGCCCTGCCTCTACGGGAGGGGTGTGCCCCATAAATGCGAAAGGGCACCCTAGGGTGCCCTTCCATTCACTTCACTGCATTCAATTCAGTGCAGCCTTTTCACCATTGATCGGAATACGCTTGGCCTTGGCTTCTTCCGGCACGATGCGCAGCAGGTCGATGCTGAGCAGGCCGTTAGCCAGACCGGCAGCTTTTACTTCAATGTGATCCGCCAGGCGGAACGACAGCTTGAAAGCACGCTGGGCGATACCCTGATGCAGATAGGTGACTTCGGCAGCGCCATTTTCGCGCTTGCCACCGGTAACGGTCAGGACGCCTTTTTCGACCTGAAGGTCGAGATCCTGCTCCTGGAAGCCGGCTGCAGCAACCACGATGCGATAGTGGTCATCGCCATGCTTTTCGACGTTGTAGGGCGGGTAGCTGCTACCGGCCTCATTACGTGCCGCGGATTCGAACAGGTCATTGAAACGATCGAAACCTACGGAATGGCGGAACAGTGGTGCGAGGGAGAAAGCAGTAGTCATGGTCATAAACTCCTGAGATTCAGCAAGTAAGTCACTACGCGACCCGACTTCGGCATCGCGTACTCAAGAGATAAGGTCAGGCAACGGACTTTCAAGGGCTCTCATGAAAAAATCTTCCCACCCGCACGATGCAGCTGCACATCAGGCGACGCACTCGGTGAAAGAGGCCGTTTTCACTGGCTCGACACCCAACAGTCGGCTGATGCGGGCGCAGTCATCCTCGCGCCGCAACTCGGCGAACAACAGCACCGCCTCCGGGTAGCTGCGGGTCAACATCGCCAACCACTGCTTCATCCGCCCGGGCGCATAGCGCGGCGACAGTTTGGCCTGCGCCTGGCGCCAGAACTCGCGCAGCAGCGGTAGCAGGTCGCCCCACACCATCGGCTGGTAGTCCCGCCCCTCGCGCGCCGCGGCGATCTGCAAGCCCAGATCCGGCCTCGACACCAGCCCGCGCCCGAGCATGATGTTTTCGGCGCCGCTGACTTCGCGGCAGCGTCGCCAATCATCGACGGTCCAGATCTCGCCATTGGCAAAGACCGGCACCTTGACCACATCCTGCACCCGCGCCACCCACTCCCAGTGAGCCGGCGGCTTGTAACCCTCTACCTTGGTTCGCGCATGCACCACCAGGTGCTGCGCCCCACCTTCGGCCAGCGCGATGCCACACTCCAGCGCACCATCCGGACTGTCGAAGCCCAGACGCATCTTCGCCGTCACCGGGATCTGCGCCGGCACCGCCCGTCGAACCTCACGAACGATGGCATGCAGCAGCTCGGGCTCCTTGAGCAGCACAGCGCCCCCGCGAGACTTGTTCACGGTCTTGGCCGGGCAGCCGAAGTTAAGGTCGATTACCGGTGCCCCGAGTTCACAGGCCAGGGCAGCGTTGTCCGCCAGGCACAGCGGATCGGAGCCCAGCAACTGCACACGCATCGGCGTGCCGGCAGCCGTGCGCGCACCGTTGCGCAACTCGGGTGCCAACTTGTCGAACGACGAAGGTGGCAGCAAGCGATCACAGACACGGATGAACTCGGTGACACACCAGTCGATACCACCGACGCGGGTCAGCACGTCGCGCAGGATGTTGTCGACCAGCCCCTCCATGGGGGCCAGGGCAATTTGCATTTCAGGGTCTCGACGAGAAAAGGCGGCAGTCTAGCAAAAAATGCCCGTCGATCAGGCGCCGATCAGCGCCGGACCATAGCCTTCGAGGAACTCGGCCGGCATGCGTCTGGGCTTGCCGCTGGACAGCTCGATACAGGCAAAGGTGGTTTGCGCGCGCAACAGGGTGACCCCGTCACTCGGGCGCTTGAGCTGGAAACGACGGGTCATGCGCAGGCGCTGATCCCAGTCGATGATCCAGGTGGCCAATTGCAGCTCGTCGTCTTCGTACGCCGCTGCCAGGTAATCGATCTCATGGCGGACCACGGCCATTGCCCGATCCAGACGACGATACTCGGCAAGGTCCAGCCCCAGGCGTTGTGAATGACGCCAGGCGCAGCGCTCCAGCCAGGTGACGTAGACCGCGTTGTTGGCGTGACCGAGGCCGTCGATATCCTCGGTGCCGACGCGAAGGTCGATGATGAATGGCGCTGCCAGATCCCAGCTCATGCCCGCTCCTGTAGTCAGTGAACGGGCAGAGTGTAACGGATGCTCAGGCGCTTTGCCGTGCCGGTTGGGTCGTACGTGCCAGCAACTCGAGCACAGCCTGGGTCAGACGCGGATCAGCCAGCACCCGTTGATGCCCACCCTCCTCCAGCAGCAACAGGCGACTGTCGAACCAGGCCTTGTGAATGACCTGAGCCTCACTGGCCGCAACCAGCGCATCGTCAGCCGCATGAACGACCAGCCCAGGCAACTCGAGCTGGTAGCCACTGACATCCAGCCGATCGATCTGCACGCCTACGTCGCGCTCGACCTGGCGAATGAAGGCTGCACGCGCCCGCCCAGGCATCCCCAGGCGCCGGGCAAAACCGCGCAACACCCCGAGCAATTGGGCAGGTGCAGCAATGCTCACCGCCGACTCGGCACGCAATCCCCACTGCAACGCCAACATGACGCTGGCGCCGCCCATCGAATGACCGATCACCGCCCGTAAAGGCGGCAGCTCCGCCGCGGCCTCAAGCAGTGCCCGGGCGAACAGCACCACATGCGCCTGCTGCCCCGGCGAACGGCCATGGGCCGGCCCCTCGAGGGACACGACCGTATGCCCTGCCTGCACCAGGGCTTCGATCAGCGCGGCGAACTGAGTGGGCCGCCCCTCCCAGCCGTGCATCAGGAGCACCGTCGGCCCCTTGCCCCAGCGCAACGCCGAAAGACCGAAGCGCAGGGTGATCCGCTCGGCAGATGCCAATAACGGCAGTTCCCATTGCCGCGCAGGCAGGTTACGCGGCGTCATGAAGGCGCGACGCATGCGCCCGGCGACATGCTCGGGGGCCAGATGGCCAAGGGTGCCGTTGATGCTGCGAATCCAGCTCAGGGTAGTCATCGCCTTGCTCCAGAGTTGAGGTTGCTCAGATAACCGCCGACTTGGCGGCGCGCAGAATACGGTCGGAAAGCTCGGAAGCGCCCAAGGCTCGGGCCAGGGCCAGGCCGCCAACCATCAAGGCGAGGTCGGCGAATGCCTTGTCGATATCCTCGGGACGATCGACCATCTGCGCCGTCATCAGCTCGAGGTGTTCAGCCAGCTTCTCGCGAAAGGCTTCGGGCAAACGCTGCATCTCACCCAGCGAATTAGGCAAGGGACAGGCGTGCTCATGGGCATCACGGTGCTTGCGCGACAGATAGAAAGCCGCTGCCAGCGCACGACGCTCGGCGCCAGACAGGCTGGGGTCGACTTGCGAGAGCAAGGCCCGTCGCTCACCGAGCAACTGGTCGAATGCCGCCAGCATCAACTCATCCTTGCTGTCGAAATGGGCGTAGAAACCTCCGACAGTGAGGCCTGCCGCAGCCATTACCTGGCCTACGCTGGGGTCGGCTGGCCCCTGCTGGATCAGGGCGCTACAGGCAGCATCGAGAATACGCTCGCGGGTCCTGGTCTTTTTATCGTTCATGGGCACCCCCAAATATGATGATCGAAATATTACGCATGTAATATTTTATGGCAAGCGAAATCGCGTACCGCTGATCGGGCACTTGGAAGATGAAGGAGGTAGAAAAACAAAAGGCCCATTCAATAATCGAATGAGCCTTTGAAGTCCCGTAAAACACGGGTAAAAGTGGCGTCCCCTAGGGGACTCGAACCCCTGTTACCGCCGTGAAAGGGCGGTGTCCTAGGCCACTAGACGAAGGGGACGTAACCTTCGTGCCGATCCGTTTTCACGAACCGCGGCAAAAATGGTGGAGCTAAGCGGGATCGAACCGCTGACCTCCTGCATGCCATGCAGGCGCTCTCCCAGCTGAGCTATAGCCCCACAATGTCGCTTTGAACCGAATCACCGGCTGGGTGCCTGATGCTTCATTTTCGTTCATCGCTGTGGACGGGGCGCATATTAAGATCGGATTGCAGCACTGTCAAACGAATTCGTGAAAATATTCAAAATTTTTTTCACAGATAACAATCACTTACCGCCCTGCCCTGCTCCTGGGGAATGCCGGGTGGGGGGGGGGGGGGGGGGGGGGGGGGGGGGGGGGGGGAGGGGGGGGGGGGGGGG
>NZ_JBNFMU010000138.1:0-51657 GCF_049942315.1 Pseudomonas wayambapalatensis | reverse complement strand
CACCGGCTTTGCCGGTGATCGCGGGACGAGCCCGCTCCCACAGGAATTGCTCCAGCCGCGGGATAGTTGAACCAGACAACTACCCCACAGCGCAGAGCGCTTTACTTCTTCGCCGCCTGGTACAGCGGCATCACCTTCGGAATCGCTGCTTGCAGCGAGGCAATGCGACTGGCCGAGGCCGGGTGGGTGCTCATGAACTCAGGCGGCGCGCCTTCGGAGGCCTTGCTCATCTTGTTCCACAAGGTGATCGCCGCATTCGGGTCATAACCGGCCCGTGCCGACAGTTCCAGGCCGATCAGGTCGGCCTCGTTCTCATTGGCCCGGCTGTTGGGCAGGGTCATGGAGTAGTTCACCACGGTGTCGGCCAGCGCCATGCTGTCCTGGCCAAGGCCGAAGATCGCACCGGCCCCCTGGCGCGCCATTTCGATACCGTAAGCCTTGGACATCGCCTCGCGGCCATGCTCGCGCAGGGCGTGGGCGATTTCATGACCCATGACCGCAGCCAGCTCCGCGTCGGTGAGCTTGAGCTGATCGATCAGCCCGGTGTAGACGATGATCTTGCCACCCGGGCCGCAGTTGGCGTTGAGCTCGTCGCTCTTGATCACGTTGACTTCCCACTTCCATTGCGCGGCATCCGGCCGGAACTGCGGGGCCTGGGCAATCAGGCGGTCAGCGATGACCTGCACACGCTTGGCATCGACGCTGCTCTTGTCCAGCACGCCCTTGCTCGATGCTTCGCCCAGGGTCTGCTGGTACGACTGCGCATACATCTTGTTGACCTCATCGGTCGACAGCATGCTGAACATGTACTGCTTGCGCTCGACGCCAACCGCTCCGCCGCTGGTGGTATTGACCGCCTGGCAACCACCCAGCAGAACGCTGGCGCTCAACAGGCTGATCACGAAAGACTTACGCATGAAAACACTCCCTTTCTACATGCCGCGTATCCTAGGCCCACTCGCCTGACCCTGCCAGAGCCGCAGGGAAGATTTCTCTCATCCTCCCCTCATGCTTTCCCTCGACCACGCCGATAACAAAAGAAAACGACCTCCTTGCGTGGAGCTTTCCGGTAATGAAGTTCAAGTCGATCCAGTTTTCCGTGGCGGCCCTGGCCGGTGCCATTGTATTGAGCATTGTCGCGGCGCTGGTGCTGTACGCCGTGTACTCCGGGGCCCGCACCCAGGACCTGGTACAGCAGCGCACCCAGCAGCAGTTCGAAAGCGTGATCGAACAGCGTCTGTCGGCGCTGGCCCGCACCCAGGTCAGCGAGATCCAGCGTGGCCTGGAAGCGCCGCTGCTGATCAGCCGCAGCCTGGCCACGGTCAACGCCATGCTCGGCATGCAGGACGCCGACGGCAAACCGCTGATGCAAATCGACCGCGCCTACCTGAACAACCTGCTCAAGCGCACCGTGGAGGTCAACCCGACCGTACTCGGTGCGTACCTGGGCTGGGAGCCGAATGCGCTGGATCACGCCGACGCCAATGGCGAACGCTACCTGCCCTGGTGGTTCCGCAACGCCGACGGCAGTCTCGGCCAGGACCGCCTGGTGGACGTCAACGACCACACCGTGCTGTCGACCGGGGTACGCGCCAGTGAGTACTACCTATGCCCGAAGGAAACCAAGAAGGCCTGCGTGATCGACCCGGCGCCCTACAAGGTTGGCGACAAGATGGTGATGCTCGCCTCGTTCGTCGAGCCGATCATGGTCAACGGCCAGTTCCAGGGCATCGCCGGGGCCGATCTGTCGGTGAACTTCATCCAGGACCTGCTCAACGCCGCCGACCGCCAGCTGTACAACGGCGCTGGCGAACTGGCACTGGTGTCGAGCAATGGTCGCCTGGTCGCCTACACCAAGGACGCCTCCAAGTTCGGCGAAAAGGCCAGCGACGTGCTGGACCCTGCCGAAGCCGCAACCCTGGCCAGCATCAGCGGCGAAGACCTGCAATATAAAGTCGACACCGCCAAGGACCGTATCGAGCTGTTCCTGCCGTTCAAGGTCGCCAGCACCGACGCGCGCTGGGTCCTGCTGCTGGAAATGCCGCTGAGCACGGTCATGGCCGACGTCAACCAACTGCAGAAAGACCTTGGCGAGCAGCGCCGCACCGACATCGCCGGCATGACCCTGGTCGGCCTGGGCATCGCCGCCCTCGGCCTTCTGGTGATCTGGCTGCTGGCCCACGGCATTGCCCGTCCGCTGAAGCAGATGGTGGCGATGCTCGACGACATCGCCCAGGGCGAAGGCGACCTCACCCGCCGCCTGCAGAGCGATCGCGCCGACGAGCTGGGCGCCATTGCCAAAGGCTTCAACACCTTCCTCGCCAAGCTGCAGGCGATGATCAGCCAGGTGGTGACCTCGGTGCAGAAAGTCAGCGACTCCTCGGAGCACACTGCCGACATCGCCATCCGCACCAACCAGGGCGTGCACAAGCAGATGGCCGAGATCGACCAGGTAGCCACCGCCGTGCAGGAAATGACCGCCACCGCCCAGGACGTGGCACGCAATGCCACCCACGCCGCCCACGCAGCCAGCAACGCCGACCAGGCTGCCAACCAGGGCATGCAGATCGTGCGCGACACCTCGCAGTCGATCAGCGTCCTGGCCAGCGAGATCGGCCGCGCAGTGACCGTGGTGCAGACCCTGGCCCGCGACAGCGAGAACATCAATGCCATCCTGGTGACCATCCGCGCCATCGCCGAACAGACCAACCTGCTGGCGCTCAACGCCGCCATCGAGGCTGCCCGCGCCGGAGAGCAAGGGCGCGGCTTCGCCGTGGTTGCCGACGAGGTGCGCAACCTGGCGCAGAAGACCCAGCAGGCGACCCAGGAAATCCAGCAGATGATCCAGCAGTTGCAGCAGGGCACCCGCGATGTGGTCAAGGTAATGGAGGACAGCCAGGGCAAGACCGACGACAGCGTGCAGCAGGCCAGCCGCGCCGCCGAAGCGCTGGAGAGCATCACCCAGGCCGTGTCGGTGATCAACGACATGAACACCCAGATCGCCAGCGCCGCCGAACAGCAGAGCGCGGTGGCCGAGGATATCAACCGCAACGTCATCAACATCGGCCAGGTGGCCGGCGAAGTGGCCGGCGGGGCCGACGAATCGAGCCAGGCCAGCGCCGAGCTGACCAAGCTGGCCGAGCAGCAGCGGCGGTTGATCAATCAGTTCAGGGTTTGATTCACCCACCGCGTCGTTTTTTTCGCGAGCCTGTGGGGCGAAAAGCTCGACACCGACCTCAAGCCGGGGTCAGACACTCCGGCCCATCGAGCTTCGGATCGTTGACCAGATGCGCCAGCGCCCGCTCGCGCAACGCCGCTGGCGGGCTGGCCAGTAGTTCATGCAGCCGCGCCAGCGGTGTGTCGGGGTCCAGCCAGGCCGCCTGCCCGGCCTCGTCGAGGATCAGCGGCCGGCGCTGGTTCATCGCCGCCTGGGTGACCACCGCACAACTGAGCCACACCTGCTCCTGTACCGGATACACCTCCCATACCGCGGCATAGAACAACGACGCGCCCTCCCCCGGCGTCACCCAGTACGGGCGCTTGCGCGCCGTGCCGCGCCACTCGTAGAAACCGTTGGCCGGCATCAGGCAACGGCGCTGGCGAAAGGCTTCGCGAAACATCGGCTGCTCGGCGAGTGTCTCGGCGCGGGCATGGGCGGGGGTACGGGACAGGTCGGTGAGCCAGGCCGGGGTCAGGCCCCAGCGCGCCCTGGCCAGTTGCAACTGGCCGTCGAGTCGGCGCTGGATCAGCACCGAAGCCCCAGGCGAGATGTTCCATTGGGCCTGCTGGTCGGCGGGAAACCCGGGCAGGGCGGCAAAAGCCTGGGACCAGCGAAAGAGGGCGTAACGTCCACACATAAGACAGCAAACCTAGCAGATCAGGGTACCGGGGATACTCTCCGGCTCGTCCCCGGCAAGGGGCTGGGCGGCATTGTACTCATCGATCAGCTGCCGTGCGTACCCGGCCTGCTCATCGGCCACCGCCAGGGCCAGCAGGCCCTGCATCGGCAGATCGCCCATGGCACCGACCAGATCGCCGCCGATCAGGTGCACCTCGACGCCTTCGCTGGCCAACATACCTACCAGCATCTGCGCCTCCATCAGGCTTTCCGGTTCGTAGATCCGACGCATCAGGCATCGTCCTCGCGGCGCACTTCGAGCATCCATTCGTCACCATGCACCTGCAGGATGAACACGATGGGCTGGCAGCACACCTGGCAGTCCTCGGTATAGAGCTGGTCGCCAGCGGAAATATCGACCGTGGTCTCCACACGCTCACCGCAATAAGGGCAGTCATAAAAGTCGATTTCGAGCATCGGGGGCCTGCGCAGTGACTTATGCGTATAATTGCCGGTCTGTTTACGGGGTCCGTGTGTGTCCGAGCCGTTTTTTTCGGCCCCGCCCCTACTTTATTACTCTAGCCGTTTCCAACAAGAGAGCATGATGGGCGAATTCGATGCCATCCGACCTTACGACGACGCTGAAGTGCCTGCCGTTCTGGCGCGCCTGCTCAGCGACCCGGCATTCCTCGATATCCTCACCCACTTCCGCTTCCCGCGTATCGCAGGTGCCTTCGGCTGGCTGCTCAAGCCGCTGATCGCCCGGCGCCTGCGCAAGGAGTTCGCTGGCGTGACCAGCGTCTCGACCCTGCAGGACAAGGTCGAATACTACGTCGACCGCACCATCGACCGTGCCACCGACGGGGTCACCTACACCGGCGTCGAGCAGCTCAAGTCGGGCAGTGCCTACCTGTTCCTGGCCAATCACCGCGACATCGTCATGGACCCGGCGTTCGTCAACTATGCGGTCTATCACGCTGGCCTGCCGACGCCACGTATCGCCATCGGCGACAACCTGCTGCAAAAGCCGTTCGTCAGCGACATGATGCGTCTGAACAAGAGCTTCATCGTGCACCGCTCGATCAGCGGTCGTCGCGAGAAGCTTGCGGCATACCAGTTGCTGTCGGCCTACATCAACCACTCGATCCGCAGCGACGGCGCCTCGATCTGGATCGCCCAGGCCGAAGGCCGCGCCAAGGATGGTGACGATCGCACCGATTCGGCGATCCTCAAGATGTTCCACATGAGCCGCAAGGACGAGCCGTTCGGCGCCGTGATCCAGAGCCTGAACCTGATCCCGGTGTCGATCAGCTACGAATACGACCCGTGCGACCAGGCCAAGGCCCGCGAGCTGTACATCCGCGCCACCACCGGCACCTACAAGAAAGTGCCTGGCGAAGACGACAACAGCATCGCCCAGGGCATCACCGGCTACAAAGGCCGGGTGCACATCAACTTCGCACCGCCAGTGACCGAGTACCACGAGGACACCAAGCAACTGGCCCAGGCCATCGACCGGCAGATTCTCGGCGGCTACCGGCTGTTCCCGGTGCACTACTTGGCCTACGCGATGTGGGACGGGCAGGACGCGGCGCTGGAAGTACCCGCTGCAGAGAAGGTGTTTGCGGCCGAGGAACTGGCACGGGCCAAGGAGGAGTGGCAGCGCCGCCTGGAAGCCTGCCCTGCGGAGCACCGGCCGTATCTGGTGCAGCAGTATGCGACGCCAGTGCGCAACCAGTATCAGGTGAAGGTGCAGGCCGAGGCGGTCTGAGCCTGGTGCAAGCGCCGGTTCGTAGTGGGACCGGCGATTGCACAGCTGATGTTCGCTACACGACGGTGAGATCGAAATCAGCTTCCAGGGCATCCGAACCACTGCCAGGGTTCAGCCGCAGTACCCCTTTAAGACGTCGGTTGTCGACAAACTCGCTGATCTGCAGTGTTCCTGAGTGGACGGGAACATTTTCGCCAAGCCCCACAACACCGACCGTGGTCACATGCGCCTGACCAGCAGACAGGCTGGTGGTGCCCGGCGCAAACACATTGGCGTTGGTCCACTTGAACACCAGCTTGAGTGGTTTGCCACCGGGCCGCGGCTGCACGGCGGAGAATGACTTCTGGTCAAACTTCAGTTCGCCGGTCATCTCATATGGCGTCCCCTTGACGGTCAGAACGACCTTTCCGGTCGCCTTGGCCTTCTTCAGGACGTCCGCATCAAACGCTTCGCTTGAACGCGACATGTTGCCTCCTTGAGATGGTTGACACGCCGATCCAACGTACGTGCACGCATCACAAGCGACAACTGGCAGAATTGACAGGTAGGCAGTTCAGATCCAGGTACTGAACCACGACAGCAACAACGCCATCGCCAGGCACGAGAAGCCCAGGATGTAGTAGTAGCGCGGTACACGCAGGTCGAACGCATCGACCAGCCCTTCCTCGCCAGCCAGGCTTTCACGCGCATCGCTCTGGCGACGCCGCGCACTGTGCAGCAGCAGGCCGCCCGGGCAGGTGATGAACAGCGCCAGGACATTGATCAGCTTGGCGGGATGGGCGGCCAGGAACCCCCAGAGGACTTGCAGGGACATCGCGCAACCTCGTAACGACGATAAGCAAAGCCCGGCATTCTACCCAAGCCTGACTCACCCTCTCGTTTTTTGCGACCAAGTGTCACTAAATTTCATCTGTCACACGCTCGTCATCCAGACAGGCCACCCTGTCGGCCTTTGCAGACCGGAGCTTGTCATGCTGCACGCCGAAAACCAGGACCGTCTCTACCTCGTCTCGCAGAGCGACGAGCAGCAGGCGCTGATCGACGGGTTCGCGATCAATGTCCACGACCAGCGCTGGCTGGTGTATTGCGCCCTGGGCGGACACGCGCACCAGGACCTGCCTGAAGTGGATCAAGACACCGGGCTGAGTGTGCTGGACTTTGGAATCGAGGCGGCTTGACCTGCCCGCTCGTGCGATTGGTGGGAGCGGGATTGCCCGCGAAAAAGACATCGCGGTGCCAGGCACCGGCGAAGCCGGTGTTCGCGGGCAAGCCCGCTCCTACAGAGAAGTGACCCCAGGTGCCGCACCAACCAGGGTTTGAGCGAGCCTCAGCCCTGGTCCAGCCAAAGAAAAACCCGCTGCTTGTCACCAGGCAGCGGGTTTTGTTCATTCAGGTCGCGTGCTTATTCAGCCAGTACCTGACCGATGGTCGGATCCTTGAACAGCCGGGTCAGCGCATCGCTGAGTACGTCGCTGACCAGCTTGGTGTTGGTTTCCTGGTTCGGCGCCATGCCGAAACGCTGGTCGAGAGAAGCGCCATAGCGGCCGCTGTAGCGACGGTTGGCGTTGGACACGTCGGCACGGAAGGTGGCACCGATGGTGGCCTCGGTCACGTACATCTTGTCCTTGGGCGACTGGTACTTCAGCTCGGCCAGGGTCACGGTCAGCTGTGGCGCGCTGCCGGCACCCGAGGTGGGGGTGAAGCCGAGCAGGCGTACTGCCGCTTCGGCCTGGGCCTGCAGCTTGGGCACCACGTCATTGCCGTTGACGGTAATGGTGCTGGTCTCCGGGTACATGCCACCCCGTGTGCCCAGCGACTGCGAAGCACGGCCGTCGACCACCCGCACGACCACCGGCTGGCCACGACCTACCGGATTGAGCTGAGCGGTGAGCTTGGGTTGCGGGCTGAGTTGCTGCGGGCTGTGTGCACAGCCGACCAGGCTCAGGGTGGCCACCGCCATCAAACCGAACAACAGACGTTGCAGCATGCGCATTTCTCCAGAAAAAGCGGCAAAGGCCCACAGTATACCCAGCCTGGAGCAAGCCAGTCATCGGCCCGCAGCTGCTGTCACAATGGTTTCATGGCCACGGCGCTATCCTTGCCCCAGCCCGATCAAACAGGACTCGCCGCCATGGCCTCGCTCTGGACTCTGCTCTTCCAACGCCCGCGCCACACCACCTACGCCCGTCTCGACAGCGACGGCAAATGCCTGGCCTTCAAGCAGTGCCACCAGGCACCCAGCGGCAGTGGCTGGGTCCAGGTCAGCGAAGCACACTTGGGCTGGCTGGGCCATCCGCTGCCCAACAGTGCCCGGATTTGCGTACCTGCAAGCCGCCGTTGGCAGCAACGCATCCTCCCTGCCTGACAAACGCTGCAATAAAAACCCAAGAAGAACGACCTTTCTGCCCGCGACCTCGTTATAATCTCCCCCCGATTATAAGGACGTCTCCTGATCGGGCCCCGCACTCGCCGCTTGACCCCGGCACCTTCACCGCTTCGCCCACAGAGAGCCTTCCACTCAGGTCTTGCATTGGCTGTCGTGCCTGCTGTCTCTGGCCGTCTGCTGCGCATGAACCTGCGGGTTGCCACCGCGCAGTCCACTTTTGAGGTTCACGACTCCAAAAGAGCGTGAAAAAACGGTTTTTCACAACTTCACGAGAGTGTGGCGAGCAAATGAACAGTCTGGCATGTGCAAAAGCGGCAGATACGTCTCGAACAGCCCTGAACAGACGGCAAAAGCGCTCATCCTGGATGGGAGCCTGAGGCCGGTCCATAACGCACGACGGAACACTTGACCATAAGTCGAATTGCCGCACCCGTGGCAAATGGCGTTCAATTATCGAACACCCAAGACTGATTGGCGGTGTCCGCGGAAGTTGCAAGAACTGCGAAGAGTCGGACATGGCGATCCTGGCCAACCCAGGGGTCCTATGCTGTCAATTAGGTGCTGTAGATTGTGGAGACGCGTTAATGGCGCAGAACGAATCGGTTGATGTGGTACTGGTAGGCGCGGGCATCATGAGTGCCACCCTGGCCGTACTGCTCAAGGAGCTGGACCCTGCGATCAAGCTGGAAGTCGTCGAGGCGATGGACTCCGGGGCCGCGGAAAGCTCCAACCCCTGGAACAACGCCGGGACCGGCCACGCCGGCCTGTGCGAGCTGAACTATACGCCCCAGGCCGCCGATGGCAGCATCGACATCAAGAAGGCCGTGCACATCAATACCCAGTTCGAGGTGTCCCGCCAGTTCTGGGCCTACCTGAGCAGAAAAGGCGGCTTCGGCTCGGCGCGCGACTTCATCAATCCCGTGCCGCACCTGAGCTATGTCGAAGGTGACAAGGGTGTGCAATTCCTCAAGAAGCGCTTCGAGCTGCTCAAGCAGCACCACGCGTTCTCCGAGATGGAATACACCGAAGACAAGGCGCTGATGAACGAATGGATGCCCCTGATGATGCCTGGTCGCCCGGCCGACCAGCACATCGCGGCCACCCGCGTGCTCAAGGGCACCGACGTCAACTTCGGCGCCCTGACCAACAAGCTGCTCAAGCTGCTGGGCGACAGCCCCAATGCCCAGGTCAAGTACAGCAAGAAGGTCACCGGCCTGCGCCGTAAAGGCGACGGCTGGACCGTGAGCATCAAGGACGTCAACAGCGGCAACAGCCGTGAAGTCGACGCCCGCTTCGTCTTCCTCGGCGCTGGTGGCGCGGCGCTGCCGCTGCTGCAAGCGTCGGGCATCCCGGAAAGCAAGGGGTTCGGCGGTTTCCCGGTGAGCGGCCAGTGGCTGCGCTGCGACAATCCGGAAATCGTCAAGCAGCACCAGGCCAAGGTCTACAGCCAGGCCGCGGTCGGTGCCCCGCCAATGTCGGTGCCGCACCTCGACACCCGCGTGGTCGATGGCAAGAAATCCCTGCTGTTCGGCCCTTACGCCGGCTTCACCACCAAGTTCCTCAAGCATGGCTCGTTCATGGACCTGCCGCTGTCGGTGCGCATGGGCAACATCGGCCCGATGCTGGCGGTAGCCCGCGACAACATGGACCTGACCAAGTACCTGGTTAGCGAAGTGATGCAGTCGATGGAGCAGCGCCTGGAATCGCTTCGCCGCTTCTACCCCGAAGCCAAAGCCGAGGACTGGCGCCTGGAAGTGGCCGGCCAGCGCGTGCAGATCATCAAGAAGGATCCGAAGAAAGGCGGCATCCTGCAGTTCGGCACCGAGCTGGTCTCGGCCGCCGATGGCAGCCTGGCTGCGCTGCTTGGCGCCTCGCCGGGCGCCTCGGTGACGGTCTCGATCATGCTCGAACTGATCGAGCGCTGCTTCCCCGAGCAAGCGAAGGGCGCCTGGGCTGCCAAGCTCAAGGAAATCTTCCCGGCTCGCGAGAAGGCCCTGGCCACCGATGCCGCGCTGTACCACAAGATCAGCGCCGACAACGACGTGGCCCTGGACCTGGCGCAAAACAGCCCGGCCAAGCACTACGCCTGAAATGGCTGAAACGAAAAAACGCCCCGAGGGGCGTTTTTTTGTGCCTGCAATCCCTGCCCGCGAAAAGGGCAGACTGGAGGATCAGCCGCGGGCGTTGGCGATGACCTCGATGTACTCCGGCGCATTGCGCTGGTCGGCGATCGTTTCGGCGAAGGTCTTGCCGTGCTCGTCCTTGCCATCGACGTCGTATCCGGCCTCGACGAAGAAGCCAACGAAACGCTCGAAGTCGTCGATGCGCAGGCCACGGTAGGCCTTGATCAGCTTGTGGTGCGACGGCGAGGTCAGGCCATCGGCCGGCTCGAACTGAAGGAACGTCTTGATGTAGTCGTCGCTGATCTCGTCACCGATAACCTGCTTCTTGTCTTTACGCATTGCCGACTCCAACTGGGCCATCACGGGCATTTCAAAGGCGGGCAGTGTACCGCTGGCAGCCCATGGGCCTCAACGCGTACGTACGGTTCCGGTGTGCAGGTCGGCCCAGACATGGCCGTTGGCGTAACTGAGGAACTGTACGTACAGCGTCTCGTTGCGCAGCAGGTCCATGATCACCCGGTAATCGGCCTGTGGATAATTCAGCGTAAGGGTGCGGGACTTGTCATCGTAGGTCGGGCGCTTGAGGCTCTTGCCGCCCTCGCCGTCGAAGGTGACCAGCACCTGCGCGATGGTCGCCCCCTTGCTCAAGGGCTTGCCCTTCAGGCGCAAGGTCAGGGACGAGGTGATGGGAATCGGCTGCTGGTTGGACTGACGCTGGGCACCGACCACCACCGAGTAGTCGGTGACCTGCAGCAGTTGTTGCGACTCGGGTTCTTCCTGGCGCAGCGAGAGGTCATCAGGCGGAAGGAACTGGCTGTGCAAGGGGGCTGCCGACAGCGGCAGGCTCAGCGCCAGCAGAAGGGGAAAGATCGCACGCATGAGAGGCTCCTTGGCAGAGGGGAGCACTCTAGCACGCCTGATCGACCGCTACTGTCGGCGCGCGCTCAATCGAACTGCGCGCGCATCCAGGCCTGATACTGCGCCACCCCGTCCTCGCCCTCGCGCGGTGCCCAGTAGGCATGCTCGCCCTCGCCCACCGGGCGGTAGGGGCCGGACTTGCACTCGAACAGGATGCTGTCATCTTCGAGCACCACCAACCCGTGATAGGTGCCGGGCGCCAGGTCGACCCCCAGGCAATCACCGCCGGCTTCGAGCACACGCTTGTCGCACACCGCGCCCTGCTCATCGAAGATCAGCAGCCCCAGACGCCCCTTGAGCACCACCAGCGCCTCGGCCTTGTCATCCTTCAGATGACGGTGTGGCGGAATGTAGGTGTTCGTCTGCAAGCCGACTGCCATGCGATGGCAAGGCTCTTCCATCTCATGGAAATTGTGGTGCTGGCGACCACGCGGGTTGCTGGCAGCCTTGGCGGCCAGCCCGTCGAACAACGTCTTGTCGATGAAGGCAGGCTGGCGCATGGCTCACATGCCCTTTACGGCGAAGATGCCATTGGCGTTGCGCCAGTAGCCCTTGTAGTCCATGCCATAACCGAAGATATAGCGATCGACGCACGGCAGGCCGACGTAGTTGGCCTTCAAGTCCGGGCTGGCCTTGCGGTCGTGGTCCTTGTCGATCAGCACCGCGGTGTACACCGAACGCGCGCCGGCATGCTTGCAGAAGTCGATGATGGCGCTGAGGGTGTGGCCTTCGTCGAGGATGTCATCGACGATCAGCACATCGCGATCGATGAACGAGATCTCCGGCTTGGCCTTCCAGAACAGCTCACCGCCGCTGGTCTGGTTGCGGTAGCGGGTTGCGTGCAGGTACGAGGCCTCCAGCGGGAACTGCAGGTGGGTCAGCAGCTTGCCGGCGAAGATCAGGCCGCCGTTCATCACGCAGAAGACTACCGGGTTCTTGTCGTGCAGGTCCTTGCAGATCTGCTCGCCGACCTGGGCGATGGCCGCTTCGACCTGGGCTTCGTTGTACAGGCAATCGGCCTCGCTCATCACTTGGCGGATATGCTCGAGATCGGCGGACATGGCGCTCTCCAGGAGGTGCATTTTGGAAAAGCGGGCAAAGGTACGCATCCGCTCGTCCCAGATCAAGCATTTATGGACTAACGTGCTCAATGACTGCACGACAGCAAGGACTGAATAGATTAACCTAGCGCGGTTTTTTTGCCCGCCCCCCGGAGCCTTCCCCTATGCCTACTCGTGAGATCCGCCATCCGCTGATCCGCCACAAGCTCGGCCTGATGCGCCGTGCCGATATCAGCACCAAGAATTTTCGCGAACTCGCCCAGGAAGTCGGTGCGCTCCTGACCTACGAAGCCACCAAAGACCTGCCGCTGGAAACCTACGAGATCGACGGCTGGTGCGGCAAGGTCCAGGTCGAGAAGATCGCCGGCAAGAAGATCACCGTGGTCCCGATCCTGCGTGCCGGTATCGGCATGCTCGACGGCGTGCTCAGCCTGGTCCCGGGCGCCAAGGTCAGTGCCGTGGGCGTAGCCCGCAACGAGGAAACCCTCGAAGCGCACACCTATCTTGAAAAACTCGCCCCCGACATCAATCAGCGCCTGGCGCTGATCATCGACCCGATGCTGGCTACCGGCGGTTCGATGGTCGCCACCATCGAGCTGCTGAAGAAAGCCGGCTGCAAGGAAATCCGCGCGATGGTCCTGGTCGCGGCGCCCGAAGGCATCGAGGTGGTCGAGAAAGCCCATCCGGACGTGCAGATCTACACCGCGTCCATCGACGAGCGCCTGAACGAGCATGGCTATATCGTGCCGGGCCTGGGCGATGCCGGCGATAAGATCTTCGGCACCAAGCAGAAGGACGCCTGAACATGCAGGACGGCTTCAACGACCCGCTGTGGCGCCAGGTCGTCTCGGGCGCGCAGATGCTCTTCGTGGCATTCGGCGCGCTGGTGCTCATGCCGCTGATCACGGGCCTGGATCCTAACGTGGCACTGTTCACTGCGGGCCTCGGCACCTTGCTGTTCCAGCTGGTCACGGGCCGTCAGGTGCCTGTATTCCTGGCCTCGAGCTTCGCCTTCATCACCCCGATCATCCTCGCCAAGGGCCAGTTCGGCCTGGCCGCGACCATGGGCGGCGTGATGGCCGCAGGCTTCGTCTATACCTTCATGGGCCTGATGGTGAAGATCAAGGGCACCGGTTTCATCGACCGCATGTTGCCACCTGTGGTCATCGGCCCGGTGATCATTTCCATCGGCCTGGCCATGGCGCCGATTGCCGCGAACATGGCCATGGGCAAGGGTGGCGACGGCGCCGCGCTGATGCCGTACAAGACCGCCATGCTGATCTCCATGCCGGCGTTGCTGACCACCTTGATCGTCGCCGTGTTCGGCAAGGGTATCTTCCGCCTGGTGCCGATCATTGCTGGCGTGCTGGTGGGCTTTGCCCTGTCGTTCGCCTTCGGCGTGGTCGACACCGCGAAAATCGCCGCAGCCCCCTGGCTGGAACTGCCCAACTTCACCGCGCCGGAGTTCAACTGGCAGGCGATCCTGTTCATCGTTCCGGTGGCCCTGGCGCCGGCGATCGAGCACATCGGCGGGGTGATCGCAGTCGGCAGCGTGACCGGTCGCGACTACCTGAAAAAGCCCGGCCTGCACCGCACCCTGTTCGGTGACGGCCTGGCCACCACCGCTGCAGGCCTGTTCGGCGGCCCGCCCAACACCACCTACGCCGAAGTCACTGGCGCGGTGATGCTGACCAAGAACTACAACCCGAAGATCATGACCTGGGCTGCAGTGTTCGCGATCACCCTGGCGTTCATCGGCAAGTTCGGCGCGCTGCTGCAGAGCATTCCGGTGCCGGTGATGGGCGGCATTCTCTGCCTGCTGTTCGGCTCGATCGCGGCAGTGGGCATGAACACCATGATCCGCCACAAGATCGACCTCGCCGAGGCACGCAACCTGGTGATCGTTTCGGTGACCCTGGTGTTCGGTATCGGTGGTGTGCTGATCGGCAGCGGCGACGGCCCGGACGACTGGGGCCTCAAGGGCATCGCCCTGTGCGCCGTGGTCGCCATTGCCCTGAACCTGATCCTGCCGGGCAACGACGGTTGGAAGAACAAGAAGCTGGATGACCAGTTGCCTTGACCAGGTGTTGAACCGAGCCGACTTCTTCGCAGGGTTACCCGCGAAGAAGTCATCACCGACTCAAGCCCTCTCGCACATCCCCGCCAATACCTGCGCCCACTGCGGGTGATCGTTCAGGCACGGCACCAGCACCAGCTCCTCGCCGCCGGCCTCGATGAACTGCTCCTTGCCGCGATCGCCGATCTCCTCCAGCGTCTCGATGCAATCGGCAACGAACGCCGGGCACATCACCAGCAGCTTCTTCACTCCCGCCTTGGCCAACTCGTCCAGACGCGTCTCGGTGTAGGGTTCGATCCATTTGGCTCGCCCCAGCCGCGACTGGAACGAGGCTGACCATTTCCCCTCGGGAATTCCTGCCGCCTTGGCGAACGCAGCAGCACTGGCCAGACACTGCGAGCGGTAGCAAACCTTGCGCACCTGGGCACAGGCAGTCTCGCAGCAATTCGGGCTCTGGAAACAGTGCGAACCGGTCGGATCGAGTTTCTTGAGATGGCGCTCCGGCAGGCCATGGAAGCTCAGCAGCAGATGATCGTAGTCCTGTTCCAGGTAAGGACGGGCACTGGTGACCAACGCATCGATATACTCAGGTTCATCGTAGAACGGCTGTAACACGCGCATTTCGACAGGCAGGTCGCGCTCGGCGACTGTCTGGCGAGCCAGCTCCACCACCGTGGTCACGGTGCTGTCGGCGAACTGCGGGTACAGCGGTGCCAGGGTCACCTTGCGCACACCCTGCGCGGCAAGGCGCTCGAGTACTTCTGGTAGCGCCGGTTGACCATAGCGCATGGCGATTTCCACCGGCCCATGCGGCCAATGCGGGGTGATGGCCGCCTGCAGGCGCCGAGTCAGCACCACCAGCGGCGAACCCTCGTCCCACCAGATCGACGCATAGGCGTGGGCGGACTGCTCCGGGCGCTTGATCAGGATCAGCGACACCAGCAAGCGCCGCACCGGCCAGGGCAGGTCGATCACATACGGGTCCATGAGGAACTGGTTGAGGTAGCGGCGCACATCGGCGACCGAGGTGGATGCCGGTGAACCCAGGTTAACCAGCAGCAGGGCATGATCGGTCATGCAGCGTCCTATGTCAGAGGCGGTCGGACAGGTCGTCCAACGCCGATTGCAGATCGTTGAAGCGGAACGTGAAACCTTCAGCCAGCAGGCGCACCGGGCGCGCACGCTGGCCCCCCAGCAGCAGGGTCGACAACTCGCCCAGGCCAGCCTTGAGCACCAGCGCAGGCACCGGCAGCAACGCCGGGCGATGCAATGCACGTCCCAGACGCCTGGCGAACTCACGGTTGCGTACCGGCTCTGGCGCGCAGGCATTATAGGGACCGCTGGCGTCGTTTTGCTGCAAGAGAAAATCAATGAGGCGGATCTGGTCCTCTATATGGATCCAGGGCATCCATTGCCGACCATCGCCGATCGGCCCACCAAGCCCCAGCTTGAAGGGCAGGCGCAGACGCGAAAGAAAGCCCCCGTCGCTGGCCAGTACCAACCCGGTACGCACCAGCACCACGCGCATGCCGAGCGTATGCGCACGTTGCGCAGTCTCTTCCCAGGCGATGCACAGCTGGCTGGCGAAGTCCTCTTTCACCGGCTGCGAGGCCTCGGTCAACTCCCGCTCGCCACCATCGCCATACCAGCCCACGGCCGAGCCGGAAATCAGCACCCCGGGACGCTGCTCGCGGCGCTCCAACCAGCCCAGCAACTGCTCGGTGAGGGTGACACGACTGGCCCACAACAGCTGCCGGCGCGCGGCCGTCCAGGGTCGGTCGGCGATGGGCGCGCCGGCCAGGTTGACCACCGCGTCCAGCGGATCGTCCGCCTCCAGCTCCTCCAGCCGAGCGATACCGCGCACGCCGCTGCCGCAACGCTTGGGCACCTGGGCAGGCTCGCGGCTCCATACCGTCAGGCGATGGCCCTGGCTGAGCCAGAGCTGGCACAGGTGCCGGCCGATCAATCCAGTACCGCCCGTCAGCAATATATGCATGGCTGTGTCCTCGCAAGCTGCGGCCATGGTCTATTTTTAAGATCAAGGCACTTTTTAAACCGATAGCTCTCGGATAAACATAGGCCAACCTGTCCTATCGAGCGGAATAACCTTATACAAAACTTCTTCATTGTACAGGTTTGTCTGACAGCGTAGTCTGCTTAAAGCAAGGTTCGAAGAGGCCATCATGACAGTACCTATAGCCATCATCGGTGCCGGTATCGCCGGCCTGTCCGCCGCCCAGGCCCTGCAGAAGGCCGGACAGAACGTCCACTTGTTCGACAAGGGCCACGGCAGTGGCGGGCGCATGGCCAGCAAGCGCAGCGATGCCGGCGCGCTCGACCTGGGCGCCCAGTATTTCACCGCCCGCGACCGACGCTTCGTCGAGCAGGTCCAGCAATGGGTCGCCGCCGGCTGGGCCGCGCAGTGGAAGCCGCAGCTCTACAACTACCGCGACGGTGAACTGACCCCCTCCCCCGACGAACAGACCCGCTGGGTCGGCGTGCCACGCATGAGCGCCATCACCCGCGGCCTGCTCAAGGATGTCACGGTCAACTTCGGGTGCCGTATCACCGAGGTCTTCCGCGGCAAGCAGTACTGGCATCTACAGGACACCGAAGGCTGCAGCCACGGGCCGTTCAGCCAGGTGGTGATCGCCGTGCCAGCCCCCCAGGCCACTCCCCTGCTGGCGGCCACACCCAAGCTCGCAGCGGTCGCCGCCGGCGTGCAGATGGAACCCACCTGGGCCATCGCCCTGGGCTTCCAGACACCGCTCGATACCCCGATGCAAGGCTGCTTCGTGCAGGACAATCCGCTCGACTGGCTGGCACGCAACCGCAGCAAACCCGGCCGCGACGAACACCTCGACACTTGGGTGCTGCACGCCACCTCCAGCTGGAGTCGCCAGCACCTGGACCTGCCCCGAGAAGAAGTGATCGAGCAGCTGTGGGGCGAGTTTGCCGAACTGGTCGGCTGCGTGGTGCCAGCACCGACCTTCGCCCTCGCCCACCGCTGGCTCTATGCCCGCCCCGTCGGCAACCATGAATGGGGCACCCTCGCCGACGCCGACCAGGGCCTGTACGCCTGCGGCGACTGGTGCCTGTCCGGACGCGTGGAAGGTGCCTGGCTCAGCGGCCAGGAGGCGGCGCGTCGCTTGCTCGAGCACCTCGAGTAAAGTTGTACAAAAAATTTGTCTTGCATAAGTTTTTCGATGTGCTGGAATAGACCTGTACAAAATTCTCGGATTGTACAGGTCTACGGAGGCCACGATGAACGCTCCCCACTCGACAGGCAAACCCCGCATCGCCATCAGCGCCTGCCTGGCCGGGCAGGATGTGCGCTACAACGGCGGGCACAAAGCCTCGGACCTGTGCCAGTCACTCGATGAGCATTTCGACTGGCTGCCGCTGTGTCCGGAAGTTGCCATTGGCCTGGGCACTCCTCGCGACGCCATTCGATTGGTCGGCGATCCCCAGGCCCCGGAAGTGATCAACCCGCGCAATCCCGGTACCGACCTCGCCCCTCCCCTGCGTGCCTACGGCCAGCAGATGGCCGAAGCACTCGACGATATCTGCGGCTATGTGTTCATGCAGAAGTCACCCTCCTGCGGGCTGGAGCGGGTCAAGGTCTACCAGGACAATGGCCGCCCCTCACTGCTGGGCGGGCGCGGCGCCTATGCCCAGGCGTTCTGCGAGCGCCGCCCGGACCTGCCGGTGGAAGAAGAAGGCCGCCTGCACGACCCAGTGCTGCGCGAGAACTTCATCAGCCGCGTCTACGCCTATGCCGACTGGCAGCACCTGCTGACACAAGGCTTGAGCCGCGGCGCCCTGATCCGCTTCCACTCACGCTACAAATACCTGCTGATGGCGCACAACCCGCAGGCCTATCGCGAACTCGGGCGCCTGCTGGGCAGCATGAGCCGCGACGACGACCCGCTGCAGATAGGCCCGCGCTACTTCAGCCAACTCATGCAGGCTCTGCGCCGCTGCGCCAGCCGCGGCACCCACAGCAACGTCCTGCAGCACCTGTGCGGCTATCTGCGCGATGCCCTGGACAGCAGCGACAAAGCCGAACTGCAGCACCTGATCAGCCAGTACCAGCAAGGCAGCGTGCCGCTGGTGGTCCCGCTGACCCTGCTCAAGCACCATCTGCGCGTTCACCCCGATCCTTACCTGATGCAGCAGGCTTACCTGCAACCGCACCCGGAAAACCTGGGCCTGCGCAATGCACTCTGAAGACAGCCTGCCGATCGGCGAACTGGCCCGGCGCACCGGGGTCAACCCGGTCACCCTACGGGCCTGGGAGCGACGCTACGGCCTGCTGGTGCCGGAGCGCACGCCCAAGGGCCATCGCCTGTACAGCACACAGCATGTCGAGAAGGTGCAGGCGATCCTGCAGTGGCTGGAACGCGGCGCCTCGGTGAGCCAGGTGCGTGACCTGCTTGAAAACCGCAGCGAAGCCTCGCCAAGGCTGGAGGGTGACTGGCAAGCGCGCTGCCAGCAACTGGTCGAGGCCATTGCCAATCTCGCCCAACGCTCGCTGGACCAGCAACTCAACCAGGCCATGGCGCTTTATCCCGCCTCGACTCTGTGCGAGCAACTGCTGCTGCCGCTGCTCGAGCGCCTGGAGCAACGCTGGCGCAAGCACTTCGACGCCAGCCTCGAGCAGGCCTTCTTCCACACCTGGCTGCGCAGCAAGCTGGGCGCGCGGGTCTACCACGACAACCATTCGCTCGAGGGGCCGCCGGTACTGCTGGCCACGACCCTTGACGCCCCCTTCGATGCTCAACTGTGGCTCGCCGCCTGGCTGCTCAGCAGCAGCGGTTTTGCCGTGGAGGTGCTCGAACAACCGGTCGGCGGCAAGCAACTGCTGCACGCGATCGCCCAACTCGCCCCGCGCGCCCTGGTGCTGCACCTGGGGCCGCGCATCGACCTCCAAGCACTGGCCCCCCTGCGGGATGTAACGCTGACGAAACTCCTCGGGGGCGCCAGTGTCTTCATCCATGAGGAGCGACTGCGCGGCCTGGAACTTCCGGCGCTGCAGCTCTTCGAGACACCGCAGGGGGCATTGCGCCTGCTTCAGCAATCACGCTGAACCCGACTGTCAGAGATCCTGAGATGCAATTGATCTGGCTGCGCAGCGACCTGCGCATCAACGACAACACCGCCCTCGCCGCCGCCACCGCACAGGGGCCGACCATTGCCCTGTGGATCGCCAGCCCCGGGCAATGGCAGGCGCATGACGATGCGCCGAGCAAGGTTGACTTCTGGCTGCGCAACCTGCGCGACCTGCGCCACGCCCTCGAACGCCTGAACATCCCGTTGCTGATCCGCCATACCGACACCTGGCAACAGGTGCCCGAAACCGTGCTCGAGGTTTGCCGCACGCACAAGGTGCAGACCGTGCACTGGAACGACGAGTACGGCGTCAACGAAAGCCAGCGTGACCGGCGGACCCAATCCTTGCTGGAGCGCTCCGGCGTGACCGCCCGCACACACCTGGATCAGTTGTTCTTCCATCCCGGCACCCTGCTGACCAAGGCGGGCCACTATTTCCAGGTCTTCGGCCAGTTTCGCAAGACCTGCCTGGAACATCTGCATCGCAGCCTGCCAACCCTTGCCCAGCCCGTGAAACCACAGGCTTCCCTAGGCATCGCCAGCGACCCGATCCCCCGGCACATAGAAGGCTTCGACACGCCCGAGCAGAGCCTGCGCGAGCACTGGCCTGCCGGTGAAGACGAAGCCCAGGGCAGGCTGTCGCGCTTCGTCGACGAAACCATCGAAGACTACCAGACCCTGCGTGACCTGCCGGCCAGGCCCGGCACCAGCCAGCTCTCGCCCTACCTTGCCGCCGGTGTGATCTCGCCGCGCCAATGCCTGCACGCCGCACTGTCGAGCAACCGTGGCGAATTCGACAGCGGCAGCCAAGGTGTACGCACCTGGATCGACGAGCTGCTCTGGCGCGAGTTCTACAAGCACATCCTGGTGGGCTATCCACAGGTCTCGCGCCACCGCCCCTTCCGCGCCCCCACCGAGGCTCTGCCCTGGCGTGACGCGCCCGACGATCTCCAGGCGTGGGAACAAGGCCGCACCGGCTTCCCGTTGATCGACGCGGCCATGCGCCAGCTGCTGCATACCGGCTGGATGCACAATAGGCTGCGCATGGTCGTCGCCATGTTCCTGAGCAAGAATCTGCTCATCGACTGGCGCAAGGGCGAGCGGCATTTCATGCGACACCTGATCGACGGCGACCTGGCGGCAAACAACGGCGGCTGGCAGTGGAGCGCCTCCACCGGCACCGATTCGGTGCCCTATTTCCGGATCTTCAACCCGGTGACCCAGTCGCAGCGTTTCGACCCCCAAGGACGCTTCATACGCCATTGGCTACCGGAACTCACTCATCTGGATGACAAATACATTCATTTGCCTGTGAAATCTTCCGGACTATTTGATACAAGTGGCTACATCAGCCCGATCGTCGATCTGGACAGCAGCCGCCATCGGGCACTGGCAGCATTCAAGGCGCTACCCGCCTCCATCAACTGAAGGGCATAGCATTGAGTAGTACGCGCAGGTTCTGGGTAACAGGGGCCAGCAATGGAGTAGGCCTCGCGTTGGTCGAACGATTGCTCGAACAGGGCCATCGGGTCGCGGCCAGCGGCATGGATTGCCAGGAGCTCGATACCTTGGCCGAGCTGCACGAGGCACGCCTGCTGCGCCTGCCAGCGCACCTGAACGAGCTGGTCGCGGCGCAGTCTGCGGCCGAGCAGCTGCAGTCGCACTGGGGGGCACTGGACGTCTTGATCGTCAATGCCGGCACGTGCGATTACCTAGCAAACGATCTACCTGCCAACGCGGTAATGGAAGAGATCGTCAGCAGCAACCGGCGCGCCAGCGAGCATGTCCTGGCCAGCGCACTGTCGTTATTGGCCAGAGGCCACAGGCCACAGGTGATGGCACTGTTCAGCCGCTATTCGACGCTGCAACTGTTTGCGCCAGCGCAGACCCCGGCGGGCCACAACAGCCTGCCCCAGTGGTTCCGTGAGCAACGCAAGGTCCTCGACGATCTGGCGGTACAGCTTACGGTGGTCGCGCCACAGTCGCTCAAGGCACCGGTCAGCAACAGCATGGCGATACCTGAATCCTGGACGGCGAAGAGCGCAGCAAATGAGTTGGCGCGCAGGCTCAAGCACCCACAGGCCGAGTTGGTGCTCGAAGTGCTGGACCCGACCTTGCTGTGGCCACTGCCCTGGGAAGCCTGAGGTAAACCCGGGGCGCTGCACGCCCCGGTGATCCGGGTCAGAGCGCCATTCGATAATGCAGCGAATAGCTCTCGACCCCATCATTGGGCTGCTTGATCCCGGCGTTGGAGTAGTGGATCGCGCGAACCCCGATCTCGTGCCCACCGGCAAAGCGCAGGCCAAAACCGATGCGGTCCTCGAACTGGAACGACGAGCCCAGGTCATTGCTTTCCAGCTTGGTCCGTGAGAATGCCGCCACACCGATCCCCGCTTCGATGTAGGGCTTGACTGAGTCCCCGGCGAACTCGTACACGAACACGGGGGCGAACGACAGGCTGTGATTGCTTGCCCGCTCATCGCCATCCCAGTAGGTGTAGGCACCGTCCCAGTACCCGGTGATTCGGCCTACGCTGGTCTGCCACCAACTGGCATCCCAGTTCGACTGCAACCCCAGTCGATAGACCATGGTACTGTCGCCAGTCTGCCCCACCGACAACGAAACATCAGCCGCCTGTGCCGACACCGCCTGCCCCAATGCCAACGCGGCAACCGCCGCCATTCCAAGCAAATGCCTCATGAGCTCGTCCTTCTTCCTGGTGTTGTTATCAAGTGTCCGCCTGTGAACCAGGCAAAATGATAGAAATCGACATTAGGACGATAGTTCAGCTTGTGTGCGGGAGATTTCAGCTATTTTTTACAGGTCGAACGCGCTGACCTGTTCTACAGACCCGTACCACAGCACCGGCAGGATTTCGCGAAGGTGCTGCGGCGCAGCGCTACTGTAGAAGGCCGCCTCGCGTGAAGGCCCCTCGGCAAGCAGGTCGCGGGCGCTCAACAAGCGCTGCAACTGGCGCGCCACCGCAGCGCCCGTGTCGATGATAGCCACATCCGAGGGCACCATTTCGGCCAACAGCGGGCGCAGGAAGGGGTAGTGAGTGCATCCGAGGATCAGCGTGTCGCAGCCCGCCGCCAGCAGCGGCTGTACGTACCCCTGCAGCATTGCACGCAGCTTCGGGCTGCCCAGATCGCCTGTCTCGATCAACTCCACCAGCCCCGGGCACGGCTGGGTCACGACCTGTACATCGCTGGCGAATCGGTCGAGCAACGCGGCAAATTTTGCGCTCTGCAAGGTGCCGGTGGTGGCCAGGACGCCGACCACGCCGGAGCGTGTCGCCGCGGCGGCCGGCTTGACCGCAGGTTCCATGCCCACCAACGGCCAATCGGGGTAGCGTTCGCGCAAGTCGGCCACGGCCGCCACGGTCGCGGTATTGCACGCCAGGACCATGGCCTTGGCACCGCGAGCATGGAAGAACTCGGCGATGCGCCGGCAGCGCTCCCGGATGTAGTCGGGGGATTTCTCGCCATAGGGTACGTGACCGCAATCGGCCACGTAGAGCAGCGATTCGTTGGGCAGCAAGCGGCGAATCTCGGCGAGCACCGACAAGCCACCGACCCCCGAATCCATCACGCCCACCGGCGCCGAGCGATCAGCCATGGCGATCGCCACACACCGTGCAGGCCGGATCACGCTTGACCCGCAGCTCACGCATGCGCGTGCCGAGGGCATCGATCAGCAGCAGGCGGCCCACCAGGGGCTCGCCGAACCCGGCCAGCAGCTTCAGCGCTTCCAACGCCTGCAAGCTGCCGACCAGCCCTACCAGAGGACCGATCACGCCGGCTTCGCTGCAGGTCAGCTCGGCCTCGCTGCCATGGCCATAGAGGCAGTGATAGCAAGGGCTGTAGTCGCGGCGGGGGTCGAACACCGACAACTGCCCTTCCAGGCGAATCGCCGCGCCGCTCACCAACGGCTTGCCGGCCGCCACGCACGCGGCGTTGACCGACTCACGGGTGGCGAAATTGTCGGAGCAGTCCAGCACCAGGTCCACCGCCGCCACCGCCGCAGCCAAGGAGTCGTCGTCCAGGGCATGGCGATGGGCGACCAGCGTGACTTCCGGGTTGATCGCCTGCAGGCGCTGCAGCGCCGAATCGACCTTGCTCATGCCGACGCTGCCGCTGTCATGGAGGACCTGGCGTTGCAGGTTGGTCAGGTCGACCGTATCGAAGTCGGCCAGGTGCAATTCACCCACGCCGGCAGCCGCCAGGTAGAGCGCGACCGGCGACCCCAGGCCACCAAGCCCGACCACCAGGGCCTTGCTCTGCTTGAGCCGCAACTGGCCGTCGATGTCGACCTGCGACAGCAGGATCTGCCGGCTATAGCGCAACAGCTCCTGGTCGCTCAGCATGGCAGGCGCCCCAGGGAAATACGTTCGTGGCCGCCCAGGTCGCGGCGGCTGTCCACGTCGATGAAACCGCTGCCAACCAGCAGGTCGCGCACGGCGGCCGCCTGGTCGTAGCCATGCTCGAGCAGCAACCAGCCGCCAGGCAACAGGTGCTGCGGCGCCTGGGCGATGATCAGGCGCAGATCGTCAAGGCCATCGGGGCCGGCCACCAGCGCACTGCTGGGCTCGAAACGCACATCGCCCTCGCTCAGGTGTGGATCTTCGGCGGCAATGTAGGGCGGGTTGCTGAGGATCAGGTCGAAGCGCTCGTCGGCCAGGGCGTCGAACCAGTGACTGCTGCGCACCTGGACATTCGCCAGGTGCAGACGCTCGCGGTTGCGCTCGGCCAGAGCCACGGCCTCGTCGATGCGATCGACCGCCGTCACCTGCCAGGCCGGGCACTCGCTCGCCAGGGCCAGAGCGATGGCGCCGCTGCCGGTGCCAAGATCCAGCACCCGGGCAGGTTTGGCAGGCACCCGTTCGAGCGCGACCTCCACCAGCAGCTCGGTGTCCGGCCGAGGGATCAGGGTGTGCGGCGCGACTTCAAGGTCGAGCTTCCAGAAGCCCTGCTGACCGAGAATGTACGCCACCGGCTCACCTGCACGACGGCGCTCGAGAAAAGCCGCGAACGTCTGCGCCGCCTCACTGCTGACGATGCGCTCGGGCCAGGTGTGCAGGTAGCTGCGCGACTTGCCCAAGGCAGCGGACAACAACAACTCCGCGTCCAGGCGCTCGGTCGGCGAATCGGGCAATTGCGCGTTGCGCAGCAGGCTGGCGATGATGGTCATCAGTCCCCCAGGGCGGCCAGTTGATCGGCCTGGTATTCGGCCAGCAAGGGTTCGATCACGGCATCGACGCCACCGGCGAGCACATCGTCGAGGGAGTAGAGCGTCAGGTTGATGCGATGGTCGGTCACCCGACCCTGCGGGTAGTTGTAGGTGCGGATGCGCTCGGAGCGGTCGCCCGACCCCACCAGCAGCTTGCGCTCGCTGGCAATCGCATTCTGCGCGGCGCTGGTCTGCATGTCGTTGAGCTTGGCCGACAGCCAGGACATGGCGCGGGCGCGGTTCTTGTGCTGGGAACGCTCTTCCTGGCACTCGACGACGATACCGGTCGGCAAGTGGGTGATGCGGATCGCCGAATCGGTCTTGTTCACGTGCTGACCACCGGCACCGGAGGCGCGGTAGGTGTCTATGCGCAGGTCGGCCGGGTTGATCTCGATCGCGGCCTGCTCGTCAGGCTCGGCCAGCACCGCCACGGTGCAGGCGGACGTGTGGATGCGACCCTGCGATTCGGTTTCCGGCACCCGCTGCACGCGGTGCGCACCAGACTCGAACTTGAGCTTGCCGTATACGCTGTCGCCCTCGACGCGGGCGATGATTTCCTTGTAGCCGCCGTGCTCACCCTCGTTTTCGGAGAGAATCTCGAGGCGCCAGCCACGCTTCTCGGCGTAGCGCGAGTACATGCGGAACAAATCGCCGGAAAAGATCGCAGCCTCGTCGCCGCCGGTGCCGGCGCGGATTTCGAGGAACACGTTGCGCCCGTCGTTGGGGTCCTTGGGCAGCAGCATGCGCTGCAACTGCGACTCCAGGACGACGAGTTGCTCCTTGGCGTCGCGCACTTCCTCCACGGCCATCTCACGCAGGTCCGGGTCGCTGTCCTTGAGCAGCGCCTGGGCGCCCTCCAGATCCTCCTGGACCTTGCACCACTCCTTGTAGGCGACGAACACCGGCTCGACTTCGGCATATTCACGGGAATAGGCGCGGAAACGGGTCTGGTCGGAAATGACTTCGGCATCACCCAGCAGGGCGGTGAGTTCTTCGAAGCGGTCCTGGAGGATGTCCAGTTTTTTCAGCAGCGACGCTTTCATTGCGTGGGTTTGTCCGTCGAGCCCTCGTGGAGGGCAAAGAGTTCCTGGGCCATGGCCAGCGCATCGACGCGGCCTTCGGCAGAGAGCTTTTTCAGTTGCACGCTGGGCGCGTGCAACAGCTTGTTGGTCAAGCCGCGGGCCAGTTGGGCGAGTACTTCTTCGGGGTTGCCGCCGTTGGCCAGCAGGCGCTGGGCTTTTTGCAGTTCCTCATCGCGTAGCCGCTCGCTTTGCTGACGGTAGGCCTTGAGCACGTCCACCGCAGCCAGCTCGCGCAGGCGCGCCATGAAATCCTCGGCACCGAGATTGACCAGCTCTTCGGCGGCCTGGGCTGCACCCTGGCGGCTCTTGAGGTTTTCGGCGACGACCTCGTGCAGATCGTCGACAGTATAAAGGTAGACGTCGTCCAGCTCGCCCACCTGCGGCTCGATGTCCCGCGGCACAGCGATGTCGACCATGAAGATCGGCTTGTGCCGGCGCTGCTTCAGCGCGCTCTCGACCGCACCCTTGCCAAGAATGGGCAGCTGGCTGGCGGTGGAACTGATGACGATATCGCTGTTGGCGAGCTCCTGGGGGATGTCCGCCAGCAGCACGGCATGGGCACCGAACTGCTCGGCGAGGATGCTGGCTCGCTCGAGCGTGCGGTTGGCGACGACGATCCGCTTGACCCCCTGCTCGTGCAGGTGGCGGGCGACCAGGGTGATGGTTTCACCGGCACCGATCAGCAAGGCCTGGCTGCGGCCCAGGTCGGCGAAGATCTGCTTGGCCAGGCTGACCGCGGCAAAGGCGACCGAAACCGGGTTCTCACCGATGGCGGTGTCGGTGCGCACCTGCTTGGCGGCACTGAAGGTGGCCTGGAACAGGCGCCCGAGCAGCGGACCGATGGTGCCGGCCTCGCGGGCCACTGCGTAGGCCGACTTCATCTGGCCGAGGATCTGCGGCTCGCCCAGCACCAGCGAGTCGAGCCCGGAGGCGACACGCATCATGTGCTTGACCGCATCGTGCTCTTCGTGAACGTAGGCGCTGGCACGCAGTTCGTCGAGGCTCAGGCGATGGTAGGCGGCCAGCCATTGCAGCACGGCGTCGGCGCTGAGCTGGTCCTGCTCTATATAAAGCTCACTGCGGTTGCAGGTCGACAGGATCGCCGCCTCGCGGCTGGCGGTCAGTCGGCAGAGCTGCTGCAGGGCATCGACCAGTTGCTCGGGCGTAAACGCCACGCGCTCGCGTACGTCTACCGAGGCAGTCTTGTGGTTGATACCGAGGGCGAGAAAGGCCATGCAAGGTCGCTGGTTGGGACGGGAAGCCGATAATTGTCCTACTTCGCAGGATTCAGGACAACCACCGTTCGCTATTGTCGTGATGAGCCTGGGCTATCTCGAGGCCTGCGGACAAGGCGCGAATCAAGGCCAGGCACCTGCCGCAACCAGTTGTGGTAGCGGGCCTGCCCGCCGAACATCCCGCGCCCGGCGCGGTCACACACTTCGCGGGTGGGTTTGCCCCCGCGCTTGTGTCATCATGCTCCGACCGCCGGTTAGTCCACCAAAGCCTCTATGAACAGACCCTACGCATTGCTGCTTGCCTTCGCCCTGCTCCAGGGCTGCCAGAGCCTGACCCCGCACAAGAGCGAGGATCAGCAAGCTGTTGCCGAAGCCGACAAGCCCGAGGCGAAAGCGCCTGTGGTGTATGGATCGTTCAAGCAGGACACACTCTACAGCCTGCTGGTGGCTGAGCTTGCCGGCCAGCGCAATCGCTTCGACATTGCCCTGGCCAACTATGTCGACCAGGCGCAAAAAACCCAGGATCCGGCCGTCTCCGAGCGCGCCTACCGCATCGCCGAGTACCTAGGAGCCGACGAACCGGCCCTCGACACCGCGCTGATCTGGGCCCGCAACGACCCGCAGAGCCTCGACGCCCAGCGCGCCGCAGCGATCCAGCTGGCCCGTTCCGGGCGCTACGACGACGCCATGGCCTATATGGAGAAAGTGCTTCAGGGCCAGGGCGACACCCACTTCGACTTCCTCGCCCTGTCTGCCGCCGAAACCGACCAGAGCACCCGCGACGGGCTGATGCAAAGCTTCGATCGCCTACTGGTCAAGTACCCGGACAACGGCCAGCTGGTCTTCGGCAAGGCCCTGCTGCTCAACCAGGACGGCAAGACCGAACAAGCACTCGAACTGCTCGAAAGCCACCCGCCACGCAATGGCGAAATTGCGCCGATCCTGCTGCGCGCGCGCCTGCTCCAGGCCCTGGACCGTGGCGACGAGGCCCTGCCACTGCTGCGCGGGGCGATTCGCGACAATCCGGACGACAAGCGCCTGCGCCTCACCTATGCGCGCACGCTGGTCGAGCAAGACCGCATCACCGACGCCAAGGCCGAGTTCGAGAACCTGCTGCAACAGTACCCGGATGACGACGAGCTGCGTTATTCGCTGGCCCTGGTGAGCATGGAGAACAAGAACTGGGACGAGGCCGAAGGCTATCTGCAGGAACTGGTCGAGCGCGACAGCAACGTCGACGCCGCGCACCTGAACCTCGGCCGCATTCGCGAAGAACGCAACCTGCCGGCAGCGGCCCTGCGCGAGTATGCGCTGGTCGGCCCAGGCCCGGACTACCTGGCCGCGCAATTGCGCCAAGCCGACATCCTGATCGCCAACGGCCGCAGCGCCGAGGCCTCGCGCCACCTGGCCGAAGCCCGCGAAGCACAGCCCGACTATGCGATCCAGCTCTACCTCATCGAGGCCGAGACCCTGGGTAACAATGGCAAGGAAGCCCAGGCCGACCAGGTACTGCAGCAGGCCATCAAACGCTACCCCGACGACCTCAATCTGCTCTACACCCGCGCCATGCTGGCGGAGAAGCGCGACGACCTGCCGCAGATGGAAAAAGACCTGCGCGCCATCATCGCCCGCGAGCCGGAAAACGCCATGGCCCTCAACGCCCTGGGCTACACCCTGGCCGACCGCACCACACGCTATGGCGAGGCCAAAGCACTGATCGACAAAGCCCACCAGCTCACCCCGGACGATCCTGCGGTGCTCGACAGCCTGGGCTGGGTCAATTATCGCCTGGGCAACCTGGACGAGGCCGAACGCCTGTTGCGCCAGGCGCTGGAGCGTTTCCCCGACCATGAAGTCGCCGCCCATCTGGGCGAGGTGCTGTGGGCCAACGGCAAACGCCGCGAAGCCCGCCAGGTCTGGGCCAAGGCCTTCGCCGAGCAGCCCGACAGCCCTATCCTGCGCAAGACCGTCCTGCGCCTGACCGGATCCGAGAACCTCTAAATCATGCGTTTGCGTCATCTCATCACCTTCGCCCTCATCGCCCTGCTCACCGGCTGCGCCGGTTTTGGCACCCGTGAAGCCGTCCAGGGCAAGGGCAGCCCGCAACAGTGGCGCGAACACAAGCAACAATTGAGCACCCTCGACGGCTGGCAGATCAACGGCAAGGTCGGCATCCGTGCCCCGCGTGACTCGGGCAGCGGTACGCTGTTCTGGCTGCAGCGCCAGGACTACTACGACATTCGCCTGGCAGGTCCTCTGGGTCGTGGCGCCGCACGCCTGACCGGCCGCCCCGGCGGCGTGGTGCTGGAAGTGGCCAACCAGGGTCGCTACGAAGCAGCGAACCCCGAAGCCTTGCTCGAAGAGCAACTCGGCTGGCGCCTGCCGGTGTCGCATCTGGTCTGGTGGGTCCGCGGCCTTCCGGCCCCCGACAGCAAGAGCCAGCTGACCCTCGATGGCGACAGCCGCCTGGCCCGCCTCACCCAGGACGGCTGGGAAGTCGAATACCTGAGCTACATCGAGCAGAACGGCTACTGGCTGCCCGAGCGCCTCAAGCTGCGCGGCGAAAACCTCGACGTCACCCTGGTGGTCAAGGACTGGCAACCCCGCCAGCTGGGACACTGATCCGATGCACAGGCTCACCCTGCCCGCCCCGGCCAAGCTCAACCTGTGGCTGCACATTACCGGCCGACGTGCCGACGGCTACCATGAGCTGGAAACCGTGTTCCAGTTCCTCGACCACGCCGACCAGTTGAGCTTCGAGCTGCGCGACGATGGCCTGATCCGCCTGAACACCGAGATCGCCGATGTCCCCCACGACAGCAACCTGATCGTGCGCGCAGCGCGCAAGCTGCAGGAACAGTCCGGCACGCAACTGGGTGTCGACATCTGGCTCGAAAAGATCCTGCCCATGGGCGGCGGTATCGGTGGCGGCAGCTCCGATGCGGCCACTACCCTGCTCGCCCTGCACCATCTCTGGCAGCTCGACTGGCCGGTCGACCGCCTCGCTGCGCTGGGGCTGACACTGGGCGCAGATGTGCCGGTGTTCGTACGCGGTCACGCCGCCTTCGCCCAGGGTGTCGGCGAACAGCTGACCCCGGTTGATCCTGAAGAACCTTGGTATGTCGTGCTGGTGCCGCAAGTGTCTGTCAGCACAGCGGAAATTTTTTCGCATCCAGAGTTGACACGTGATTCCCTCCCCCTTAAGATGCGCCCCGTTCCCGAGGGAAACAGTCGAAATGACTGCCAACCGGTGGTAGAGCAACGTTATCCAGAAGTTCGCAATGCGCTGAATTCGCTGGGTAAATTTACGGAAGCTCGAATGACCGGCACTGGAAGTTGCGTGTTTGGGGCCTTCCCAAGCAAAGCCGAAGCTGATAGAGTTCTGGCCCTTCTTTCAGAGACCCAAACAGGGTTTGTGGCAAAAGGAAGCAATGTTTCGATGTTGCATCGCAAGCTGCAAGGTCTGATCAAGAAGTCGAGCGCATAAGCGTTCGCAGCAACAGATACAGGGGCGTCGCCAAGCGGTAAGGCAGCAGGTTTTGATCCTGCCATGCGTTGGTTCGAATCCAGCCGCCCCTGCCATTTTCCTTATACTCATCCAGGTTACCCTCAGCCTTCAGGTACTGCGCGTGTCCAAGATGATGGTCTTCACGGGGAATGCCAACCCCGATCTGGCTCGGCGTGTAGTACGTCAGCTGCATATCCCACTGGGTGATGTTTCTGTCGGTAAATTCTCCGACGGCGAAATCAGCACTGAGATTAATGAAAACGTCCGCGGTAAAGACGTCTTTATCATTCAGCCGACTTGCGCTCCGACCAACGATAATCTGATGGAACTGGTAGTGATGGCCGACGCCTTCCGCCGCTCCTCAGCTTCCCGAATCACCGCCGTGATTCCTTACTTCGGATACGCCCGCCAGGACCGCCGTCCGCGTTCGGCACGTGTAGCCATCAGCGCCAAAGTCGTCGCTGACATGCTCACTGTCGTGGGTATCGACCGTGTTCTCACCGTCGACCTGCACGCTGACCAGATCCAGGGGTTCTTCGATATTCCTGTCGACAACATCTACGGCTCGCCCGTACTGGTCGACGATATCGAAGACCAGCGTTTCGATAATCTCATGATCGTCTCCCCCGACATCGGTGGTGTGGTGCGTGCACGCGCCGTCGCCAAGTCGCTGGGCGTCGACCTGGGTATCATCGACAAGCGCCGCGAGAAAGCGAACCACTCCGAGGTGATGCATATCATCGGCGACGTCGAAGGACGCACCTGCATCCTGGTAGACGACATGGTCGACACCGCCGGCACCCTGTGCCACGCGGCCAAGGCCCTGAAAGACCACGGCGCAGCCAAGGTCTACGCCTATTGCACCCACCCGGTTCTGTCGGGTCGTGCGATCGAGAACATCGAGAAGTCGGTGCTCGACGAGCTGGTGGTGACCAACACCATCCCGCTGTCCGCCGCTGCTCAAGCCTGTGACCGTATCCGCCAGCTGGATATCGCACCGGTAGTCGCTGAGGCGGTCCGCCGCATCAGCAACGAAGAATCGATCAGCGCGATGTTCCGCTAAGCGGAACGCACGCTGACGAAAAGCGCCCCGCCCCGGCATCGATGTCGGGGCGGGGCTTTTTTGCCATCCCCGTCCGGCGCTGGTCGCAAACGCCCTCGGGGGGCTATTTTGGAGAAACAAAATGACTGATTTCACCCTGAACGCCCAAGCGCGTACTGACCTGGGGAAAGGTGCGAGCCGCCGCCTGCGTCACTCCGCCAACATCCCAGCCGTTGTCTACGGTGGTAACAAGGACGCCGAGTCCCTGACCATCCTGGCCAAGGAAATCACCAAGCTGTTCGAAGACGAGGCTGCCTTCAGCCACGTTCTGCAGCTGAACGTCGACGGCACCAAGCAAGACGTCATCGTCAAGGCCCTGCAGCGCCACCCGGCCAAAGGCTTCATCATGCACGCCGACTTCGTTCGCGTCGTTGCTGGCCAGAAGCTGACCGCCAAGGTTCCGGTTCACTTCGTTGGTGAAGAAGCCCCGATCAAGAAAGGCGGCGAGATCTCCCACGTAGAATCCGAGATCGAAGTTTCCTGCGAAGCCAAAGACCTGCCTGAGTTCATCGAAGTCGACCTGTCCAAGGCCGAAATCGGCACCATCATCCACCTGTCGGACCTGAAAGCTCCGAAAGGCGTAGAGTTCGTCGCTCTGGCCCACGGTGATGACAAAGCCGTTGCCAACGTTCACGCCCCACGCGTGTCCGCTGAAGCTGCTGAAGAAGGCGCTGCCGAGTAATCCACTCGCACGCCGGCGTTGATCGGGTTACAGTGCCGCACGCACCGTAACCCACCAACTCCAAGGAAAGAGCCCCTGACGTGACCGCCATCCAGTTGATCGTCGGCCTGGGTAACCCCGGCCCCGAATACGAACAGACCCGGCATAACGCAGGGGCTCTTTTCGTTGAACGCATTGCCAGCGCCCAGCGCGTTTCGCTGTCTGCTGACAAAAAGTATTTTGGCCTGACGGCTAAGTTCAGCCATCAAGGCAACGATGTTCGCCTGCTGATTCCCACCACCTACATGAACCGCAGCGGCCAGTCCGTGGCGGCCTTGGCCAATTTCTTCCGCATCAAGCCGGAAGCGATCCTGGTGGCGCATGACGAACTCGACCTGCCTCCCGGCGTCGCCAAGCTCAAGCGTGGCGGCGGGCATGGCGGGCACAACGGCCTGCGCGACATCATCGCGCAGCTCGGCAACCAGAACGACTTCCACCGCCTGCGGCTTGGCATTGGCCACCCGGGCGACGCCAAACTGGTCTCCAACTTCGTCCTGGGCCGCGCGCCGCGCGCCGAGCAGGAGAAGCTCGACGCCAGCATCGATTTTGCCCTCGGCGTGCTGCCGGACGTACTGGCCGGCGACTTCGCCAAGGCCATGCGCGAACTGCACAGCCAGAAGGCCTGACTTTCTAGAAAGGGGAATTCCCATGGGTTTCAATTGCGGCATCGTCGGCCTGCCCAACGTCGGCAAGTCCACCCTGTTCAACGCCCTGACCAAATCCGGTATCGCGGCGGAGAACTTCCCCTTCTGCACCATCGAGCCGAACAGCGGCATCGTGCCAATGCCCGACGCACGCCTGGCGGCGCTGGCCGAGATCGTCAAGCCGAACCGCATCCTGCCGACCACCATGGAGTTCGTCGACATCGCGGGTCTGGTCGCCGGTGCTTCCAAGGGTGAAGGCCTGGGCAACAAGTTCCTCGCCAACATCCGCGAGACCGACGCCATCGCCCATGTAGTGCGCTGCTTCGAAGACGAGAACGTGATCCACGTCTCCAACAGCGTCGACCCCAAGCGCGACATCGAGATCATCGACCTCGAACTGATCTTCGCCGACCTCGACAGCTGCGAGAAGCAACTGCAGAAGGTCGCTCGCAACGCCAAGGGCGGCGACAAGGAAGCCCTCGCACAGAAGGCCTTGCTGGAAAAGCTGATCCCGCACTTCACCGAAGGCAAGCCTGCGCGCAGCCTGATGAAGCATATGGCTGACGACGAGAAGGCTGCCATCCGCGGCTTCCACCTGCTGACCAGCAAGCCGGTCATGTACATCGCCAACGTTGCCGAGGACGGCTTCGACAACAACCCGCACCTGGACGTGGTGAAAGCCATCGCCGAGGAAGAAGGCGCGGTCGTGGTGCCGGTGTGCAACAAGATCGAAGCGGAGATCGCCGAGCTGGAAGACGGCGAGGAGAAGGACATGTTCCTCGAGGCCCTGGGCCTTGAAGAACCCGGCCTGAACCGCGTGATTCGCGCCGGCTACGAGCTGCTCAACCTGCAGACCTACTTCACCGCCGGTGTACAGGAAGTGCGCGCCTGGACCGTCCGCGTCGGCGCCACCGCCCCGCAAGCCGCCGGTGTCATCCACACCGACTTCGAGAAAGGCTTCATCCGTGCCGAAGTGGTCGCCTATGACGACTTCATCCAGTTCAAGGGTGAAGGCGGTGCCAAGGAAGCCGGCAAATGGCGCCTGGAAGGCAAGGACTACATCGTCAAGGACGGTGATGTGATGCACTTCCGCTTCAACGTCTGATCGCGCTGCAGGAGCATTCGGTACGCCGTCTCACTCCGAGCCAATAAAAAACCGCGCCTTTGCGCGGTTTTTTATTGGCAATTGGAAGCCTCGATGGGCGAGGGGCCGCTAGGCGAACATCACGGCTACTGTTAATGCAGCTGGAATTGACAAGTCCAATCCGCCCGCTTTATCCCGCCGGCATCAACCACCATCATTGAGTCAGCCGCTCCACTGCCGACCATCGACGCAAGCAACACTGCGAGGGCTCGAACATGACCAGCATTCCCCGCGACACCCCGTCATCCGTCCGCAATCTTCAGGCACGCCTGGAGCCGGTGTTCTACGCCCTGCTGCGCGCTGTACTGGGCATCGTCATGTTCACCCACGGGCTGCCCAAGCTGCTGGGTGACTCACATGGCTCGATGGCCGATCCGATGGCCAGTTCGACCCACCTCATCGGCAACGTGATGGGCCTGCCGTTCGCCGCCGAACTGGCGTTTCTGGTGATGCTGCTGGAAACCGTCGGCGCGCTGATGCTCGTCGTCGGCGTGCTGACCCGGCCCGTTGCCCTGGCCATGGCCGCGGAGATGGTCGGGATCAGCTACGCCCTCGGTCCGACCTGGCCGTGGGTGGACCGGGGCATCGAATATCCGGTGATCCTCGGCAGCCTGGCGTTGTACATGGCCATCCGGGGCGGCGGACGCTTTGCCTTGGATCACAGGTTGTGGCACGGGCGCTAAGTGCAACGCGATCCGTTCAGGCGACGCTCGATCAGCCGTTGCGGAACAGGAAGCTGTAGGCGTTGAGTGCCGGCACACCGCCCAGGTGCGCATACAGCACCCGCGAACCTTCGGGGAATTCGCCATCGCGCACCATGCCGATCATCCCCGCCATCGACTTGCCCTCGTACACGGGGTCGGTCAGCACCCCCTCCAGCCGGCCACACAGGCGGATCGCTTCCAGCGTGCCCTCGTTCGGCAGCCCATATTCGGGGTAGGCGTAGCGGGTATCGAGCACCACATCGTCCTCGGTGATCTCGCGCCCCAGGTCCACCAGCTCGGCGGTGTGACGTGCGATGCGCAGGATCTGCGCCTTGGTCTGCTCCGGCTTGGCTGAAGCGTCGATGCCGATCACCCGCTGCGAGCGCCCATCGGCGGCAAAACCGACCACCATGCCCGCCTGAGTGCTGCCGGTAACCGAACACACCACGATGTAGTCGAACTTGAAGCCCAGCTCCGCCTCCTGCTGGCGTACTTCCTCGGCAAAGCCGACAAAGCCCAGCCCGCCGTAGGGGTGCTCGGAGCACCCTGCCGGAATCGGGAACGGCTTGCCGCCCTTGGCGCGAACATCCGCCATCGCCTGCTCCCAGCTGGGGCGGATACCGATGTCGAAGCCCGCGCTGTCGAGCCGCACATCGGCCCCCATGATGCGTGACATCTCGATATTGCCGACACGGTCATACACAGCGTCGGAGTAGTTCACCCAGTTTTCCTGCACCAGCACGCACTTCATGCCCAGGTGCGCGGCCACTGCGGCGACCTGGCGCGTCTGGTTCGACTGGATGCCGCCGATCGACACCAAGGTGTCGCAGCCTTGTTGCAGCGCCTCGGGGATCAGGTATTCGAGCTTGCGTGTCTTGTTGCCACCAAAGGCCAGGCCGCTGTTGCAGTCCTCGCGTTTGGCATAGAGCTCGACCTTGCCCCCCAGGTGGGCACTCAAGCGCTTGAGCGGGGTGATCGGGGAGGGACCGAAGGTCAGCGGGTAACGCTCGTAGCGACTCAGGTTCATGGTTGTGCTCCCAGTTGCGAAACACGCGGATCGCGGGCTCCGATAGGGTCAATGCTAGGGAGGTTGGTGGAAAAACGGGTTGCAAGTTTTCCCTGAATTTCGAGCTATTGTTTTATTGATCGATCATTTCACTTCGCTTTGTTGTGAGGTTCAGGCATTGAAAGCAATAAATGAACGCGAGCGGAAAACCCTTCCCCTGTCCGGGCCGCCACAGCTCGACCGTATCGACCGCGCGATTCTGCGTGCCCTGCAGCAGGACGCCTCGATTGCCAACGTGGCCTTGGCCGACAAGGTCAAGCTCAGCGCCCCGGCCTGTCTGCGACGGGTCGAACGCTTGAAGCAGGCGGGGTTGATCAAGGGCATCGTCGCCCTGCTCGACAGCGAGCGGCTGGATGCCGGGATGGTGGTGTTGATCGGCGTGGTACTGGACCGCTCCACCCCGGAGTCCTTCGCCGCATTCGAAGCGGCTGCGCAGAAGGTCTCCGGGTGCATGGAGTGCCATGTGGTGACGGGGGAGTTCGACTATTTCATGCTGCTGCGCACCCGCGACAGCCAGAGCTTCAACCGCCTGCATGCCGAGCAGTTGCTGTATCTGCCGGGGGTGCGGCAGATCCGTTCGTTCATGGGCCTGCGCCAGGTGCTTTCGACGACTCGGATTGTGTTGTAGAACAACACTTCACGCCACGATCTCAACACCCCCACGGCACCGGCGCCTCGGCCTCGATGCCATAGCGCACGATCGCCTCGGCACACCGCTGGCGCTCCAGCACGCCTTCATCGGCCAGGCTCGACAAGGCCGCCAGCACGATCTGCCGGCTGTCCACCTCGAAGAAGCCACGCAGCCGCTCGCGGCTGTCGCTGCGTCCGAAGCCATCGGTGCCCAAGGCAACGAAGCGATCCTGCACGTATGTCGCCACCAGGTGCGGCCAGGCGCAGACATAGTCGGTCGCGGCAATCACCGGCGCGCCCTTGGGCAGGCACTGCACCAGGTGACTGACCCGCGCCGACTCCTGCGGATGCAGCCGGTTCCAGCGTTCCACCTCCCGTGCCTCGCGCGCCAGCTCGCTGAAACTGGTGGCGCTGAACACTTCACTGGCCACGCCCCAGTCCTGCGCCAACACGCGTGCCGCCGCCTGCACTTCGCGCAGGATCGTACCTGAGCCCAGCAACCGCACCGTGCCACTCGCCCCTTCGGGCAGGTGTTGCTCCAGACGGTAGAGCCCCCGGATGATGTCATCCTCGACCCCTTCCGGCAGGCTGGGCTGTGGATAGTTTTCGTTCATCAGGGTGACGTAGTAGAACGCATCTTCCTGCGCTTCGAGCATGCACCGCATGCCGTGGTCGAGGATCACCGCGAACTCGCCGGCAAACGCCGGATCGTAAGCACGGCAGTTGGGCACCGTCGAGGCGATCAGCAGGCTGTGGCCGTCCTGGTGCTGCAGTCCTTCGCCGCCCAGGGTGGTACGCCCGGCAGTGGCGCCCAGCAGGAAACCACGGGCGCGCTGGTCGGCGGCGGCCCAGATCAGGTCGCCGATACGCTGGAAGCCGAACATCGAGTAGTAGATGTAGAACGGCAGCATCGGCAAGCCATGGGCCGAATAGCTGGTGGCCGCCGCCACCCAGGAGCTGATCGCCCCCGCCTCGCTGATGCCCTCTTCGAGGATCTGCCCGTCAAGCGCCTCGCGGTAGCAAAGGATCGAACCGATGTCTTCGGGCTCGTAGCGCTGGCCGACGCTGGAATAGATACCGATCTGCTTGAACAGGTTGGCCATGCCGAACGTGCGCGCCTCGTCGGCGACGATAGGCACCACTCGCGGCCCGAGCTGAGGATCCTTGAGCAACCCGCCGAGCATGCGCACGAAGGCCATGGTGGTGGACATTTCCTTGCCATCGGCCTGGGTGGCGAATGCCGCGTAGCTCGCCATCGCCGGCACCGGCAGCCCCTGGGCCTGGCGTGGCCGCGACGGCAGGTAACCGCCCAGTGCCTGGCGGCGTGCATGCAGGTAGCGCATCTCGTGACTGTCGTCGGCAGGCTTGTAGAAGGCCAGGGACTCGGTCTGCTCATCGCTCAATGGCAGGTTGAATCGATCGCGGAAGGCCATGAGCGCCTCGCGGTCGAGCTTCTTCTGCTGGTGCGTGGTCATCTTGCCCTGCCCGGCCTCACCCATGCCGTAGCCTTTCTTGGTCTGCGCCAGTACCACGGTCGGGCGACCATCACCTTGCTGGGCGGCATGGTAGGCGGCATGGATCTTCACCATGTCGTGACCACCGCGCTTGAGCCGGTCGATCTGTTCGTCGCTCATGCCTTGGGCCATCCGGGCCAGCGCCTCGCTCTGGCCGAAGAAATGCTCGCGGTTGTAGCGCCCATCCTTGGCGGCGAACGTCTGGAACTGCCCATCGACGGTGGCCGACAGCGTGCGCTCCAACTCGCCGGAGGCATCGCGGGCGAACAGGCCATCCCAATCCGATCCCCAGACCAGCTTGATCACCCGCCAGCCCGCACCGCTGAACAGCGCCTCCAGTTCGTCGATGATGCGCCCGTTGCCGCGCACCGGGCCGTCCAAGCGCTGCAAGTTGCAGTTGACCACCCACACCAGATTGTCCAAACGCTCGCGCGCGGCAAGGGTAAGCGCCGACATGCTTTCCGGTTCATCCATCTCGCCATCACCGAACACGCCCCACACCCGACGCCCGGCGCTCTGGCGCAGGCCCCGGTGCTCCAGGTAGCGCATGAAGCGCGCCTGGTAGATCGAGCTGATCGGCCCGATGCCCATGGAGCCGGTGGGGAACTGCCAGAAATCAGGCATCAGCCAGGGATGTGGATAACTCGACAGACCCTGCACACCGCGGCGCCGCGCAGTGATTTCTTGTCGATAGTGCTCCAGTTGCTCAACCTGCAAGCGCCCTTCGAGGAAGGCCCGGGCATAGACACCCGGCGCCGAGTGCGGCTGGAAGAACACCAGGTCACCCGCCCCCGGTGCATCGCCGCCACGGAAGAAGTGGTTGAAGCCGACCTCGAACAAGTCGGCGGCACTGGCGTAGCTTGCAATATGACCGCCAAGCTCGCCGTAGACCTGGTTGGCGCGCACCACCATGGCCAGCGCGTTCCAGCGCATGATCGAGGCCAGGCGTTCCTCGGTCGCCAGGTCGCCTGGGAAAACCGGCTGCTGCTCGACGCCGATGCTATTGATATAGGGCGTGCCATGCCCTGGCTGCCAGCCGACTGCGTGACGCCGCGCCAGCGCCGCAAGCCTGTCGAGCAGCCCCCGCGTGCGCGGTGCGCCTTCGTGTTCGAGCAGCGACAGCAACGCGTCGCGCCACTCGTCCAGGCCCTGGGAGTCGATATCGTCCTCGGCGGACGGCTCGCGCAACGATCCTGCGGCTTGATGGATGCTCATGACAGCGCTTGCACCTCGGTTGCTTGTTGGGTGGGGTTTCAGACCGCCAGGAAGCGTTCCTCGAGAATCCGCTTGACCAGCATCCGCGCCACGTCGACGACCTGCTCGACCTGTGTCACGGGCGAGCCCTGACGACTGATCGCGGGGTCGAGCTGCAGGCAGCGCAGCTCATGGCCACACACTGAGCCTAGCCATGCCAGGCGCACCTGCCCGTCGCTCTCGAGGTCTAGCAGGTAGCACCGCTTGGAGACCGCTCGCAGCAGCGCGCTGGCCTCGCACACCGACTCGGCGGCAAGCGTGCGCTGCCCCTCCCCGGCGGCCAGCCAGTTGGCCTGCAGGCCGTCCATGTCCTGCACGTGCAGATGGGCAACTTCGTTCCAGCCATCGAGCGCGGCGTGCAGCCCGCTGCCCAGGCTTTCGGGCAACGCTGCACTGGACACCACCACCACCGCCACGTCCTGCGATGGCGCCTTCACCCACCTTGCGAACCTGGAAATCGCCAGCATGACCTGCTCCCTCTCGTCGGGCCTGTGCGCATGAAACCTGCTCCAAAACGATACTCAGCGCAGGTCTGAATTTCATACCTATTCTCAAGCTTGATCGGGAACATCCTTCCCGTTTCCGAGCGCCCATTGAAGACCGTCCCGTGACTGCTTTGCAGAGCAGACCATCATTCCGGCAACCGCCCAAGCCTGGCGGCAGCGGGCCCCACGCCAGACCGAGGAAGCGCGATGAAAGAACCCTCCAAGCCCATCGAGGTCAACGCCCACGAACGCAAGATCCTGCGTGCATTGCAAGCCAATGGCCGAATCAGCAACGCGGAACTGGCGAAGAAGGTCGGGCTGAGCACCACTGCGTGCTGGAACCACACCAAGCGGCTGTTCGATGCGGGCGTGATCAAAGGGGTGCATGCCCACGTCGATCCGAACGTGCTGCAGCAAGGCACCGTAGTACTCATCGGCGTGGTGCTGGATCGCTCCACCCCCGAGAGCTTCGCCGCGTTCGAAGCGGCCGCGCGCAACCTGCAGCAGGTGCTGGAATGCTGGCTGGTGGCGGGGGATGTGGACTACTTCCTGAAGATCCGCGTGCGTGACCTGCCGGCCTTCAACCAACTGCACAATACGCAGATCATCGCCCTTCCCGGAGTGCGGCAGGTGCGCACCTTCTTCGTGCTCAACGAGGTGAAGTCCGGGGGTTTCATCAATATCTGAGGCAATGCCACCTGCTTTGGTAAACCGTCCCTGAAAGGCATCCGTTCCTTCTTTTTCGAGCTGTGCCCCGACGCTCTAATGCCGACAGCGGTCCGTCGCAGACGCTCCGCTTCCCCCAGGAACGGAGCGTCCCATGACACTTATCAACGCGTCCATGCAATTGCCAGGTCTGGCGGTGGCCTTGCTATACACAGGGCTCATCAGCGCACAGCCAGCCGATCCGCAGACCGAGACTCTGCAACTGGAACGCCGTGCCGCGCAGTGCGTGCCGCATCTGGAGAGTCTGGAGCGGCTGCTCATCGACAGCATCCATCGCCTGGAGCCCACCATGGGTGAAAGGCTGCGGCAGATTCCCGAAATCGAACGTCGTATAGCCCGCCTGCGCCAGCAGTTGGACCAGGAGCTCCAGGACTACGAAAAACTGCCGTGGCGCCCAGAGCACCGCATACGTCTGCAAGCGCTTGAAAACGAAATCTGGACCAATCAGAGCGCCATCCGTTCGACCCAGTTCGACGAGCGCAACCTGACGGTGATGAAACCGGCACTCAGCAGCACACGCCTGCAACAGAGCGCCGTACTCCAGCAACTGGACGCATTCACCGCCGCACGCCATGACTGTGAATCCCCCCAGCACAGCCCTCAGTGCTACGCCGAGGAGGTCGTGCCTCTGCACCCTCTGCTGCAGTCGGCACTCGACGACACCCATGCGCTGCTCAAAACGCTCTGGTCACAGCTCAGCAACATTGCCTTCTATTCGATGACATGGATAGACGACTGCGCGGCGACAGCCCCCTCGGGATTCGGCCGACAGCCATCCCCCGATTTCCAAACCCCCGCTAGATAGTTCTCCCAATCCACAGAAGAGGTCCACCGTGTCTGAATCTACCCCATTCATCAGCCGCAGAGCCCTGATCGAGAAAAACATCCGTAAGGAACTGACAACTCATGGCGCATCCCAACCGTTGAGCCTGCCAACCGTCCACAGCCCGCTCGTGACTCACTACGTGAACAGGATCGAGGGCTCCTACGACTCGTCGCGCGCCAGGATCGATACGGACCACGCCATCGACCTGCTCTACATCGCCTACAACACCACGCCCCAACGCAACGGCGACATCCGCGTCAAGATCAGCAGCATCATGAACAGCCTGATCAAAGCGCAGCAGGAGAGTGAACGCCAGATCAAGGCCGCCAGCAATGCCGCCAGCCGTCTCACCCGAAGGCTCAACCGAGGCCTGACCGGCTGGACCGCCGCCCAGACAAGCGGCGACATCACGCAGATCAAGCGCTTCGTCGGCAAAGAACTGATGGAGATGGCCAACGAGATCAAAAAATCGGCCATGGAGGTCAACGCGAACCTGCAAACCATCGTCGACCGCTACGATTGCATCATCAATGACACCAACGAAGTGACCGCCAGCAGCGAAATGGCCTTGAGCTTGACACTTGAGGCCAACGAAAAAATTCGTCAGGAAATTCTTCAGCACAAGGCTCGCAGCAAGGCACTGGAATCGCTGGTAGCCGACATGCAACAACAGGTCCAGCGCTACGAGGCGCTTGCCCGCGACTATGCAGCCCAAGCCAAGTCTTCCGAGGAGCGCGCCTTCTGGTCAGGCATGCTGCGTGGTGCGGCGCAGGTGGTATCGGCCGCCATGCCACTGGTGGCCATGGCCGCCAGCGGCGGCGGCTCGTCGCTGATCGCCGCCGCCTCAGTCGCTACCAGCGTCGGTAAAGGCGCCAACAGCGACACCACTGGCGATCTCATTCGCCTGAAGAAAGAACGCTCCGAGCAGCGCGCGGAACTGGCCCTGATACAGGAGGATGTGGAGAAACTGCAGACGTCGATCTCCGGTTATCAGAAGCAGAAAGGCCAGGAGAGCGACACCGGCAAGCTCAAGGCGCTGGAGAACCGGATCACCGAAGCCCAAGAGCTTCTGGCCAAGGCCAAGGTCAAGTACAACCTGGCCAAGGAGCACCTTGGAACACTGGATTCCGCACTCCAGACGCTGGCCTCGGCAGCCGGTGAGATCAGCGATGCCAGCCGGGAACAAGCCGACAACCTGCGCCAGATGCAGCTGCATATGCTCGATAATGCCGACAAGTACGAAACCGCCCGGCGCGAACAGGCAGCCGAACTGGCGGAAGTCTCTGTGCTGATGGCAGGCAAAGGCAGCGAGCAGGAGATCATCGAGCTTGCCATCAGGTCACTGAACCTGAGCGTGAGCGCCCTCAAGCGCACCCGCGAAATCGTCGTGGAAATTGCGTTCTTCTTCCGCTCGTTCTGCGACTTCATGGAGATCATTCGCCAGGACGCCCAAGAGCAGATCGAAGAGTTCGAAGATGCCGAAGACATCGACTCGAGCCGCGACTACCTCTTCTCGCAATTGTGTGAGTCCACCGACGCATTCTTCATCAGCCAGACCGGGCAGTGGATCGCCGTCGGCATTGTCTCCGATCATTTCGCCCTGACGTTCAAGGACGGCTGGAGCAAGCTCAACACGCTGTCCGGAAAGTACATCACCAACGACGAACTGCCGGCCTATCTTACCCAGGCGGCGGGCAAGCTGGACATGATCGCAGCCGACCGCAATGCCGCCAGCCACGAGCGTCAGGTGTACCTGGAAAACTACCGTAGCGAACTCAACGCCGGTTAATGGCCTCCCGCCAGGGGCAAATAATCAGTTCATGATTTTCTGAACTGATTATTTGCCCCTGGCGATTTTTCCCCCTGACACGCCTCTCCAGAATCGCCTCACCACAATCACAATAACCGTGAGGCCACTCCCGTGGACCAGACCCTCCAGGTACGGCAAGCTGCCGCCGACCTCGTCGACGCCTTTGCCAGTAACGATACCGCCCGCTATTTCGCCTGTTTCAGCGAAGACGCCACGTTCCTGTTCCATACGCTGCCCCAACCGCTGCTGTCTCGCCGCGCCTATGAAGACCTTTGGGCCCAGTGGAAAGCCGACGGCTTTGCCGTGCTCGGCTGCACCTCGAGCAATGCCCACGTGAGCCTGCAGGGCGATCTGGCGATCTTCATGCACGACGTGGCCACACGCATTCGCATTGCCGAGCAGGAACAAGCGCTGAACGAGCGCGAGACCATCGTGTTCCGCCTGCAAGGCGAGCGCTGGCTGGCGTGCCATGAACACCTGTCGGTCGCCTCCTGCGCCTAACGGCCTTGCCGCACTGCCATCGCACTCACAACAAGGCCTGCCTCAGGCCAACAACACTCGCGCTGGAGCACCACCATGAGCCACTCGACCGGTATCGAGACCAATGGCGTCGAACAGATCCCCGACGATCAACGCGACGCCACTCCCCTTGACCTTTTCCGCCTGATCTTCGGCGGCGCCAACACTTTCGCCACCGCCGTGCTCGGCAGCTTCCCGGTACTGTTCGGGCTGTCCTTCCAGGCGGGGCTGTGGGCGATCCTGCTCGGCGTCGGGATCGGTTCGCTGATCCTTGCCCCCATGGGGCTGTTCGGCGCACTCAACGGCACCAACAACGCCGTCTCGTCCGGTGCGCATTTTGGCGTACACGGACGGATCGTCGGCTCGTTCCTGTCGCTGCTGACCGCCGTGGCGTTCTTTTCGTTGTCGGTGTGGAGCTCGGGCGATGCCCTGATCGGCGGCGCCAAGCGCCTGGTCGGGCTGCCCGAAACCGACCTCACCCTGGGTCTGGCCTATGGCCTGTTCGCAGTGCTGGTGCTGGTGGTATGCATCTTTGGTTTCCGCTTCATGTTGTGGGTCAACAAGGTTGCGGTATGGGCTTCAAGCCTGCTGTTCCTGCTCGGCGTCGCCGCCTTCGCCGGACCGTTCGACGCAAGCTTCGCCGGCAGCGTCAACCTCGGCCAGCCGGGCTTCTGGGCCGCCTTCGTTGGCGCCGCGATCCTCGCCATGAGCAACCCGGTGTCCTTCGGCGCGTTCCTCGGTGACTGGTCACGCTACATCCCGCGCCAGACCCCGAAATCGCGCATCATGCTGGCGGTGATCCTGGCCCAGGCCGCGACCCTGATCCCGTTCCTGTTCGGTCTGTGCACCGCTACCCTGGTGGCCAGCCAGGCGCCGGACTATATCGCAGCCAACAACTATGTCGGCGGCCTGCTGGCGATCTCGCCGACCTGGTTCTTCCTGCCGGTGTGCCTGATCGCGGTGATCGGCGGCATGTCCACCGGCACCACCGCGCTGTATGGCACCGGCCTGGACATGTCCAGCGTGTTCCCGCGCCTGCTCAGCCGCGCGGCCGCCACCCTGCTGATCGGTGTGCTGGCGATCGCCTTCATCTTCATCGGCCGCTTCGCTTTCAACCTGGTGCAGAGCGTATCGACCTTCGCCGTGCTGATCATCACCTGCACCAGCCCGTGGATGGTGATCATGATCCTCGGCCTGATCACCCGCCGTGGCTTCTACCACGCCGACGACCTGCAGGTGTTCACCCGCGGCCAGCGTGGCGGCCACTACTGGTTCCTGCACGGCTGGAACTGGCGCGGCATGGGTGCCTGGATCCCCAGCGCCGCCGTGGGCCTGTGCTTCGTCAACCTGCCGGGACAGTTCGTCGGCCCGTTCGGTGACCTGGCTGGCGGCATCGACCTGAGCCTGCCGGTCACCCTCGGCATCGCCGGCGTGCTGTACCTGATCCTGCTCAACCTGTTCCCCGAACCTGCCGGTGTCTACGGCCCGCGCGGCCCGCGCTGGGTACGCTGCAAAGACGCTCCCGTGACACCCGTGACCACTGCCGAAATGGCCTGACTGGAATCCGACCATGACCACCCCCCACTACATCGACGGCCGCTGGGTCGAAGGCCAAGGCAACGACAGCATCAGCGTCTGCGATCCCTCTCTGGGCGTCCCGTTCGCCGAGCTGAAATCGGCCAGCAGCGCCCAGGTGGACGAGGCAGTGCAAGCCGCACGCCGTGCGCTGCCTACCTGGAAGAGCCGCCCCGCCGCTGAGCGCGCGGCCCTGTTGCGCGGATTTGCCGAACAGCTCGGTGCCCGCCGCGAGGAATTGATCGCGCTGCAGATGCGCAACAACGGCAAGCCACGGCACGAGGCCGAGATCGATCTGGACGACGCGGTGGCAACCTTCGCCTACTACGCCGAGCTCGCTGAACAACTGCCGCAGAAAAACTGCGACGTGCCCCTGGCCGCCCCAGGCTTTACCGCACGCACCCGCCTGGAAGCCGTCGGCGTGGTCGGCCTGATCGTGCCGTGGAACTTCCCGCTGGTGACCAGTGCCTGGAAGCTCGCCCCGGCCCTGGCCGCCGGCTGCACCGTGGTGCTCAAGCCCTCGGAGGTCACCCCACTGATCGAACAGGCCTACGGCCAGATCGCCGAGCAGTTGGGGCTCCCTGCCGGGGTGCTGAACATCGTCAACGGCAAGGCCGAGACCGGCGCGGCGCTGAGCGGCCACAACGGCCTGGACAAGCTGTCGTTCACCGGCAGCAATGCCGTCGGCAGCCAGGTCATGCGCAGCGCCGCCACGCAGTGCCGCCCAGTGACATTGGAGTTGGGCGGCAAGTCGGCGATCGTGGTCTTCGACGACTGCGATCCGGACCAGGCGGTAGAGTGGATTGTCGCCGGCATTACCTGGAACGCCGGGCAGATGTGCTCGGCCACCTCGCGCCTGCTGGTGCAGGACGGTATCGCCGATACCCTGCTGCCACGCCTGCAGGCGGCGCTGGAGAAATTGCGCGTGGGCAATCCACTGGTCGAAGACGTCGAGATGGGCCCGCTGACCAGCCAGGCGCAATGGCTCAAGGTTGCCAGCTATTTCGCCAGGGCGCGTGAAGAAGGGTTGAAGTGCCTGGCCGGTGGCAAGGCGCTGGATGCCGAAGGTTGGTTCGTCAGTCCGACACTGTACGTCGATGTGCCCGAGACCAGCCGCTTGTGGGTCGAAGAGATTTTCGGCCCGGTGCTGTGCGCACGCCGGTTCACCACGGAAGAGCAAGCAATTGCCCAGGCCAACGACAGCCGCTTCGGCCTGGTGGCCACGGTCTGCTCGGCGGACCTCGAGCGCGCCGAACGCGTGGCCGATGCGCTGGAGGTCGGGCATGTGTGGATCAACTCGGTGCAGGCGGTGTTCGTCGAAACCTCGTGGGGCGGCACCAAGGGCAGCGGCATCGGGCGCGAGCTTGGGCCTTGGGGGTTGTCGGGGTATCTGTCGGTGAAGCACGTGACGCGGTGTTTAGGGTGAGTTTTTAAGCGCTCTTTTCGAGGGTTGGGGGGCTCGGTGGCCTGGTAGATATCCCTTTCAGGGTATTTGCGTAGAGGCTGACAGGTGCTCGCCGAAAGCTTTTTAGCGCCTGTGAAATCGAGCGCCGCCCGCGCGGCGCTTCGCGGGCAAGCCCGCTCCTACAGTTTGTTTCGGGCCAGTCTCTCCTGAGCCATCACTGGGGCCGCCTTGGTGATCCGACGCGGTTTCGGCACGGGCTTTGCCGCCGCTCCACATGACTCAAGACATGCATCAAGGCGGGCGCCGGTACTTTCACAGGAATAATTGGCCCGAAATAAACTGTGGGAGCGGGCTTGCCCGCGAAGCGCCGCGCGGGCGGCGCTCGATCTCACAGACGCTAGAAAACTTTCGGCGAGCACCTGCCAGCCCTGTCGCGATCTCATGCAGAACCAACTACGGGACAAGCCCACTCCCACGTTCTTCATGGATGGCGACCTCCATCTACCTGTCAGACATTTCCGAACCTGAAACAAAGTGCTTCAAAGCTTCTCAGCTTGGGAATTACCCTACGCGCTCTGCAGACGCTTCGGCATTGTCGATCAGCACCAGCAGGACTAACTTCCCCGGGTCGTCGTAATGACGACCGGGTGTGAGAGCCTGCCGTCGTCGAAATGAAGCACGCAGCACTGCCATGGCAGCTGTGCGCGGGCAGGCCCAGGCCTGGCCGGCATTTGCTCATTTCGACCGGTCTCTCACCCCGCGTACGGCTGCCACCCTCACCCTGTGAGAGGGGTCTGGAGGCGGCACCCTTTTCAATCGAAATGAGTGCATTCCATGAAAAAGATCGCCCCCGATCCACCCACCGCAAAATCCGCACAACGCCCCTTCTTCACCATCAACGACGACATGCCCGCCACCGACGCCCTCGTCCACCTCATCCAACTGATGCACGGAATCGAAGACACCCTCGATGAATACTGCTGTGCCAATGCCGGAGTGCCTGGGACCGGGATGCTGGTGAATACTGCGCACAGCGTGCAGATGGGCAGGCTATTGGCTGAACATGTGCTGGGGGATGGCAACCACAGATAACAGCTTTGCCCAATATCCGTAGGAGCGGGCTGGTCAGATTTGGAACAAGACAGCCGCTCTCATACGCATCCCTTTCAAGGTGTTTGCGTAGAGGCTGACAGGTGCTCGCCGAAAGTTCTTCAGCGCCTGTGAGATCGAGCGCCGCCCGCCCGGCGCTTCGCGGGCAAGCCCGCTCCTACAGTTTGTTTCGGGCCAGTCTCTCCTGAGCTATCACCGGGTCCGCCTTGGTGATCCGACGCGGTTTCGGTGCGGGCTTTGCCGCCGCCCCACATGACTCAAGACATGCACCAAGGCAGGCGCCGGTACTTGCACAGGAATAATTGGCCCGAAACAAACTGTAGGAGCGGGCTTGCCCGCGAAGCGCCGCGCGGGCGGCGCTCGATCTCACAGGCGCTAAAAAGCTTTCGGCGAGCGCCTGTCAGCCTCTACACAATCACATGCGAGCCCCCTCCCCCACAAACATCTGTGGAAGAGGGCCCGCTGCATCACACCGACTCGTCTGCCGCCCGCGTCCCTTCCTGCAGCAACACCATGCTCTGCGGCGACGACAGCGCGATACCCTCATCACGCAAGCGTCCGAGAATGGCGAACAGCAGGTCACTGCGTGCGCCCGACACCTGCCGCGGCCCGGCCACGTAGCCACTGGCGCTGAGCACCATGCCGCTGGCGGTCAAATCCTTGAAGGTGACCGACGGCGCCGGAGCATCGAGGATCGCCTCGTGGTCGCGGTAAGCCTGCAACAGCAGCTCGCGCACGTGGTTGGCATCGGTCTCCAGTGGCAGGGTCAAGGTCACACCGACCACACCCAGCGCATTGGCCATGGTCACGTTGCGCACGTTCTGCGAGATGAACTGCGAGTTGGGCACGATCACCGTCGAGCGATCGGACATCTGGATCTCGGTAGCACGCACGTTGATGCGCCGGATGTCACCCTCCACCCCAGCCAGGCTGACCCAGTCACCCACCTTCACCGGACGCTCGGTGAGCAGGATCAGGCCAGAGATGAAGTTCTGCACGATCTGCTGCAGACCGAAACCGATACCCACCGACAGCGCACTGACCACCCAGGTCAGGCTGGTCAGGTTGATGTGCAGGGTCGACATCACCAGCATGGCCAGGAACAGGAAGCCCAGGTAGCCAACCAACGTCACCAAAGAGGCACGCATGCCAGCGTCCATGTCGGTTTCCGGCAACAGACGCTCGCTCAGCCAGCGCTTGACCACACGAATGGCGAACAGCCCACCGAGGAAGATCGCCAGCGCCAGGAAGATATCCTGGGGCACGATGTTCAGGTTGCCGAGGATCTTGCCACCGCTACCATCCCAGTCGGCCAGGCTCAGCAGCAGCTCACCGGGGCTGGTGCCCGAAGGCATGAACGCCAGCAGCGCAGCGATGAACAGCAGTACGGTGCGACCGATACCGGCCAGTACCGTGCTGGCCTGGGCCTGGTGACGCTGCTGCAGGCCCAGCGCCGAGGCCAGCGCCAGGCCAGCAGGCTGACGCGGCGACAGCAAGGTTTCGCAGAGGTCGCCGAACACGGTCACCAGCAGGTAGGCGCACACCGCCACGACACTGATCCACAGCAGCTTGGCGGTCAGGAAGTAGGCCAGGGTGAGGTAGCCGGTGAGCAGCGCCAGCAGGATCGCGATGACCCACACCACCACCACGAAGGGGATCAGCCCCGCCAGGCCCGCCGGGCGCTCCAACCCGTGCTGGCGACGAGTGCGGCGATAGCGTACCAGTACGGCGACGAACAGCAGCGATACCACCAGCGCGGTCAGGCCGTTGGTGGCCAGGGTCAGTGCCAGGCTGGTGCCGATGACACTGTTGATCCGCTCCTGGGTCAGCAGCAGCACCAACGCCAGGGCCAGGGCCTGCGGGAACCAGCCCAGGGCGCTGGCCACTTCGTCGGGGATCGGCGGCAGGCGCCAGGACGGGCGCTGCAGCATCAGCATGGCGCGGCCCAGGCCCGAGATGAAGGCGCTGAACACCACCAGGGTGAGGACATGATTGGTCAGGCTGGCAAGGTCCGGCCCCACCTCGGCACTGCTTTCCAGGCCCCAGCGCAGCAACGACACGGAACCGGCGATGGTCGCCAGGGTGGCCAACGCCACGCCCAGGGCCAGGGCACTGCGGCGCAAGCGGCCTTCGGGCAGCCAGCGGATCATCGCGTCGGCCAGCAGGCGCTCGAGCACCTTGCGCACCAAGGTCCAGACCAGCATGGCAGCCACCAGCGCGCTGATGAACAACCAGCGGTGCTCGGCGCTGAGGGCACTGGCCACGGCATCTGCCGCCTCACCGCGCAGGTCGCGCAGGCGCGCCACGTCTTCATCGGTAGGGCGGATCAGGCTCGACCAGAACGCCGGGCTCAGCGGGCTGGCGGCGCGGCTGGTGATCTGCGAGTTGAACAGGCTGCGGCGCAGGTTGACGATCTGCGTAGACAGGTCACGCGCCGACTGGGTGAGCTGGGTCGCTTCGGTCTGCTCGGCCACCAGGGTCTTTTTCTGCTTGCCCAGTTGCTGACGCTGGCGCGTCAGGCTCTCGGCCTCCTCGGGCTGCACCGGCCCCAGCACATTGAGCTGATCATCCAGCCGGGCGACATCCGCCGTACGCTGCGTGGCCAGGGCATCGGCCTGGCGCTGCACCTGCAGCGCCGACTGACGCAGTTGCGAGAGCAGGTCGTCATTGGCATTGCTGGTCACGCCCTGGCGGATCTGGTCGAGCCGGTCGCTCAGCTGATCCAGGCTGGCATCTTCGTCCAGCACCTGCTGTTCGGCAGCGGCCAGGCTCGATACCGGGGTGGCCGGTGCCGACCAGGCGGGCGTGGCCACCCACAGCAACAAGGCCAAAATCCCCACGTAAAAACGCTCAAGGCTTACACGCCTCATCGAAATACCCTCTATACAACTCGACAGGCGGAGGATTCTACGCTGCCGCGGCGATCAGGTGATGACCGTTTCTCGCGCCAGCAACAGACGCTTGCGTTCCACACCCCAGCGATAACCACTGATATCCCCATCACGCCGCACCACTCGATGGCAGGGGATCGCCACGGCAATGCGGTTGGCCGCGCAGGCCAGGGCGACGGCACGCACCGCCTTGGGGGCGCCGATGCGCTCGGCGATATCGCTGTAGCTGACCCGGCCGCCCGCCGGCACCTCGCGCAGTGCCTGCCAGACGCGCTCCTGGAACGCGGTGCCCTGTACATCGAGGGGCAGTTGCAGCCCCAGCGACGGTTGCTCGACAAAACCCACCACCTCGGCAACCAAGCGCTCGAAAGCGGGGTCACCCCCGATGAAATGGGCCTTGGGGAACTGGTCCTGCAGTTGTTCGAGCAGCGTTTGCGGGTCATCGCCAAGCAGGATGGCGCAGATGCCGCGCTCGCTTTGCGCCACCAGGATCGCCCCGAGAAAGCACTGGCCAAGGGCAAAACGGATGGTCGCGCCCACCCCGCCAGCCCGGTACTCACGCGGCTGCATGCCCAGGCGCTGGCCCGCGCTGGCATAGAAGCGGCTGTTGGAGTTGTAGCCCGCGTCGTAGATCGCATCGGTGACGCTGCCTGCCTGCTCCAGCCCTTCACGCAAGCGTCGGGCACGGAAGGCCGACGCATAGGCCTTTGGCGTGAGGCCGGTTTCGGCCTTGAACAAGCGGTGCAGGTGGAAGGGGCTGACACCCAGCTCGACGCCAAGCTGCTCAAGTTGAGGAGCGCTGTCGTGGGATTCGATCAGCCGGCAGGCACGCGCGACCAGCGCGGTACGCTTGGCGCCAGGGTCGACGAGGGTTGCCGTGCAGCGTTTGCAAGGGCGGTAGCCGGCGGCTTCAGCGGCGGCGCCATCATCGAAGAACTCGACATTTTCGCGCTTGGCCATACGCGACTTGCAGCCGGGCTGGCAATAGATGCCCGTGGTGCACACGGCATAGACGAAGTGACCGGCCGCTTGTGGATCGCGGGCCTGGACGGCCTGCCAGCGGGCGGCATCGGTGTTGTAGGGGGTGGCTGGCATGGGCGGGGCCTCTGGGGTGATTGGCTGTCAGGGTGCCAGGTTCTCTTGGAGCGGGCTCTCCGGTTCTTGCGGGGCTATTTTGTGCTGACCTTTTCG